>JBDHMR010000611.1:0-2128 GCA_039656035.1 Gemmatimonadota bacterium | reverse complement strand
TAGCGGCACGGTGTCGACCGCTACCGGGATTCCCGCTTCGAAGCTGATGGTCACAACCTCCGGCGTGGCGGGCGCCGCGGCCGGATCGGTGGTCAGCTGCCAGGCATCGGCCGGAGGAGTGGTCCACGGGTCCTCCAACACTCCCGCCTCGACCGCCAATCCCCACAGGTTTTCGTCGATCGAGTAGGGAGCTTCCGGGGTGGTGGCGATGGGGATGCCGTGCTCGGCGGCCCAGGCGATCTCATCTTCCCGGCTGTGTAGATCCCACTCCCGCAGCGGGGCGATGGCCCGGAGTTCGGGGGCCAGGGCGGCGGCCGAGACCTCCAACCGCACTTGGTCGTTGCCCTTGCCGGTGCAGCCATGAACAATGGCGTCCGCCCCGACTTCGCGCGCTACTTCAACCAGTCGCTTGGCGATCAGCGGACGTCCCAGCGCGCTGGCGAGCGGGTAGATGCCCTGGTAAAGGGCACCGGCCTTGAGACTGGGCCAGACGTAGTCGGCGACGAACTCCTCTCGCAGATCGTCGACGTGGACCTGGGCGGCGCCGCAGGCGAGGGCTTTCTGCTCGACACCGTCGAGTTCACGCTGCTGGCCCAGGTCGGCTGTCACGGTAACTACCGTGGCACCGTGGTGGACCTGCAACCACGCGAGAATCACTGAGGTATCGAGACCCCCGGAATAGGCCAACACGAAGGTGGACATGGACTGAGCTCGGGTTGTGGTGTGGGTAGCGAGTCGGCTCAGTCCAGGCCCAGAAGGCTGGCGAGCTGACGACGGAGCCTGGCCGTGTGGCGGGTGCTCCGGGGAAGTATCAGGATGGTATCGTCGCCGGCTACGGTCCCCATGATATCCGGGGAATCCGAGGCGTCGAGGTAGTGGGCCAGGCCTTGGGCCCGCCCGGGCTCGATTGAGGTGACTTCCAGGGCCGACACAGCCCGGAGCCGATCTTGCGCCGTGGCGGCGAGTCCCGCCTCCGGGTTGCCGGCGTCGGCCGGGACATAGCGGTAGTCATCCGCCGTAGGAACGCGGGACACCCGCAGGTCCTTGAGGTCACGGGACAAGGTGGACTGAGTCACCTCGATCCCCTTGGCCTCCAGAGCCTCCAGCAGCTCATCCTGAGTGGCGACAGTCTGGGACTGGACGATCTTCAGGATGTAGCGATGTCGTTTGGTCTTGTCGCCGGACTCTGCCACCATGCCTCCGTTTGGAGGCATGAATATGCAATGACTAACATGTTTATGCAAGAGGGGGTCTAGCGCGGAGCGGTGGCGTATGAAGACCGCCTGACCGCCTGTCCGCCTACCAACCACCCTTGCCAGCCATCCAGTCTACGCTAGCTTGCCCCCCCATGGATCTCGATTTCCGCGCCTTCGCCTTCATCATAGCCCTGGCCGCCATCGTCAACGGTTTGGGGATGACACGACTCCTGCTGGGGTTTGCGGAGTATCTCCGCAGGCGAGGGCAGTTTCAAATAACGCACTCGGGGTTGTTCGGTGCCTGGGCCGGGCTGCAGTTCATTCTCCACATCCTGCTGTGGTGGCAGATGTGGACCGTGCAGCAGGTCGACGCCTTCACCTTCCTGACGTATCTCTATCTCCTCCTCGGTCCTATCCTCCTGTTCCTGGGGACCAGCCTGCTGCTTCCCGACCTCCCTGAAGGATCACTGGACCTGGGGAAGCATTACGACCAAGGGCGGAAACCGTTCTTTACCGTGAACCTGTTGTTCTGGCTTTGGGCGTTGTTTCTCGGCCTGGTGCTCGAGGGAGCCTTCAACCACTTCTGGCCACTTTTGCGGTGGTCTCCGCCGGATTGCGATTCACATCCAGCGTGAAGGTCCACGCTGTGCTGACAGCGGTAAGTTGGCTGCTGATCATGCTGTTCATCGCTGCCTACTCCATTCGGTTCGGCTAGCGCTGGGGCATGATCTTGTCGGCAGTGCCTAGCTGACAATCCCCAATTCTGGATAGGTCTGCCATTTCCCCCGGGTGAAGTCTGGGAATTCGATGGGACGGCTGCCGTTGGCGACCGACCACTCCGACAGCGGCGTCACCGCGCTCAAGGCCGCCGCATCGTACACGTTCATGTCGGTCGGTGTGCCCTGGCGCAGGCACTCGATGAGCCGCCAATC
>JBDHMR010000610.1:0-2584 GCA_039656035.1 Gemmatimonadota bacterium | reverse complement strand
CGCGACCCGGGGCATCATTGGTCCACCCCCTTCAGGGAACCAGGTGTCAGTTGATACAGCAACATGGCCGTGGCCCGATCGCGACGAGAGATGGTGCCCGTGCGGGTGCTGGGATACATGACGTCACCCGGGTCGGCCGAGTGCGGCAAGCCCACCGCGTGACCCAGTTCGTGGACCGCCACCGCACCCAGTGCCTGGTCGGTGAACAGGCGGCCGTTGGGAGCCCGGATGGCCAGCGTGATCACCGCGCTGCGGATGTGGCCCAGCTGGTCCCACAAGAGGTCCGTCTGTCCGGCCCGCTCGGTGGCAGTGAAGCTGGTCCGCCAGCGAACCACCACGTCGACCCCTGTGGTATCGGCCTGGAAGCGGAAGCGGAAACCGAGCCCTTCCTGGTCCCAGCTGGCGCCGGCGTCGCGCACCAGCGCCTGGTGCCGGGGGAGGTAATCGGGCGATCCGCCGCCCACCATGGCCACCGTGAAAGGCCGGCTGCCGCGATCGGGCCAACGGCGGATCAACGAATCGGTGCCGGGAAAGAGCGAGTCGAGGTATGTTTGACCCGCCGAGGACCGGATTAGCGCCACTTGGGCCAGGCGTGCCCGGGTGTCGACGTCCGTTCCCGACGGCGCGTGCTCCAGCGACCCGGCGGCGACGTCACTGGCCAGGGTGTCGACCATACCGGCGGCGCCGGTGACCCCGCCTTGCCGCAGTTTGTCGGCCACAACGAGTACCGCGGCACCGCCGAGGACCACAACGAGCACGTTTCGCAAACTCATGCCGCAATATCACCCAGGGCTGGGCCTTGGGGCCAGCGGCGGGTCCCGCCCGTCACCCGCGGCCATCGAACTAGTCTAGGATCGCAATGCCGGTAGGCAACTCCGATTCCACGCTCATGCGCACCTTCGCCAACGCCGTCGTCAAGGCACGGTGGTTCGTGGTGGTGGTGTGGGTGGTGGTCGGGGCCGTCGCCATCTGGCAGGCGCGCAACGTACTCGATGCCTTGGACCTCCGGGGTGCTGGCCGACCGGATGTTGCAGGAGCGATTTGCCCGGCCGATAGGCGAATTCTTCGCCGTTACCGTCGAGGGCCCGGCGCCATTCCACACACCCCGGCCGCGAGCGGTGCTCGACAGTTTGATAGCTGGCATGGAGCGGGAGCCGTACGTACAAGGGATCGTCTCCTTTCCCGTGACCGGCGATTCGCTGTTCATCAGTAACGACGGGCGGACGACCTTCTTCGTGGTGGCAGTTAACGTGCCAGGCCGGGACGTTGGCGGCATCGTGCCGGACGCCCGGGACAAGCTGGCGCGCACCATGGCCCGGGTGCCCAACCGCGCCAGCTACCGGGTTCTGGTTACCGGCCGCGCACCGCTCGATTTGGATGTCCGGAACATCTCGGCGGAAGACAGCCGCAACGGTGAAATCCGGTTGCTGCCAATAACCCTGGTCATTCTGCTGTTGGCCTTCGGCGCCCTGGTCGCCGCGGTGCTGCCGTTGTTGGTCGGCTTCCTCGCCATCTTCGTGGCCTTGGCGGTGGTGAGTTATGTCGCCCGATGGACACCGATGTCGATCTTCGTTCTCAACCTGACCACCATGGTCGGGCTCGGGGTGGGCATCGACTACTCGCTGTTGATAGTGACCCGTTTCCGCGAGGAACTCCGGCGCGGACTCAGCCGCACCGAGGCGGCCAAGAAGACGATGCAAACCGCAGGCTCCGCCGTCATCACCTCCGGACTAACGGTGATGGTCGGATTCGCGGCGCTGCTCATCACTCCACTTACCGACACTCGTAGCGTGGGCATCGGCGGCCTCATCGTCGTCGCGGTGGCCATGCTGCTATCGGTCACGCTGCTCCCGGCGTTGTTGGCCATCCTGGGCAAGGAAATAAATCACCCGCGGTTCCTGGCCCGGCGGCTGGCGTGGTACCACTCGCCATTGATATGGGAACGTTGGGCCCGGACGTTGAGCCGGCATCCCTACCGCGCGTTGACGCTGGGCGGATTGACGATCGCCATCCTCACCGCTCCGTGCCGTCGCGCAACTGGTGGCCCAGCCAGACGGAGTCAGGCCAAGGGGTGGAGGTGCTTACCCGGATGGGGGCCGGCGGAGTGATCATGCCGATCCGCGTCCTGGTCGAGGTCCCCGAGGGCGAGCGGGCGGTGGGCGCCAGCCGGCTGCGCGGCATCAAGCGACTGTCCGACAGCCTCGAGGCCGATCCCCGGGTCAAGCAGGTGCGCAGCGTGGTCGATATTGCCCCCAACAGCTCGATCCTGGGTCTGTCGCTGCTCTACAGCGATCTCGACCTGGCCCGCGAGCAACACGGCGATTTCATCGACGCCTACCTCAGCAGGGAGGCGCGCGCCACGTTACTGGACGTCATCCCGTCAGACACCACGTCGCTCACCACGTCGATGGATCTGGTCCGTTCCATCCGCTCCATGGGAGACTCGGGGATTCGTGGTCTGGCGGGATCACATTTTCTCGTTGGCGGTTACGTCGCCTCGACGCTCGACTTCCAGGAAGAACTCCTGGCCCAGTTCCCCCTGCTGGTGTTGCTGATTCTCGGCGCTACCGGAATCATGCTGGCG
>JBDHMR010000609.1:0-2002 GCA_039656035.1 Gemmatimonadota bacterium | reverse complement strand
ATAGCGGTCACCCCCGGGGTGGCCAGAGCGGTCTCCAGTCCGTCGGTCGTCAGGAACGTGCCGGCTTTGGGGACGGGGATCATCATCACGCCGGAGGCTTGGGGCTCGCGTACCGGGATGGTGGCCAATTGGCCCAGCGCTTGGGCGAGGAGGATGGTTTCCAGCGACGTGTTTTCGGGGCCGAACCGGAGGACTTCGCCGCATCGTCCTCCGATGGGCCTGGCCGCCAATTCTACCAGCCACGGACCTGCGGCGTTGTGTCGCAGCTCGACGTGCACCGGACCCCGCATCAGGCCGAGGGCGGTGCAGGCGGCCTGTGCCGTGTGGTGGAGGGCGGTCTGTATCGTGTCACTCGCTCGCGATGGCGTGAGGTATATAGTCTCGGCAAACGTGGGACCCTCGAGCGGGTCGGGCTTATCGAACAGGGCGAGCGATGTCAGTCGGCCGTCTTCGAGGATGCCTTCCAGGGCATACTCCTGCCCCGGGATGTAGTCCTCGATCAGGAACGCGTGCTCCGCCCCGGGGGATGCTTGTTCGAGGATCGATCGCAAACGGGTGATGGCCTCATCCAGGGAGGCCGCGTCGTTCACCCGCATCACCCCTTTGCTGGCTGACAGGTCGATCGGCTTCACGACTGCGGGGAAGGGGACTGTTTTCAGTCTTTCGGCATCGACGCGATCGGCGTGATGCCGCTCGAAGCCGGGAACCGGGACTCCGGCATCGGCCAGCAGTTGTCGCTGGCGATACTTGTCTCCCGCGGCCTCCACAGTGGCGGGAGGGTTGTGATCCAAGGCCAAGGCCTGGGCCACGTGCGCGGCCGCTATCGCCGTCAGGTCGTCCACGCCGAAGACCGCCCGGATGGGGTGCCTGCCGTGGAATTCCGCCACGCGAGCGGCGCATTCCGCTGGTTTGGCGAAATCCAGCGTGAGGAGAGCGTCCGGTTCTCGAGTCGAAAAGGCGGAATCCTCTTCCGAGGCCACCGTGAGGTCGATGTCGAGGGCGTTGGCCGCAGCGACGAAGGCGCCGGCCCGGTATGTCGTCGTGGGGAGCAACAACAGCAGTCGAGAACGGGGTTCCCCCGTCATGACCGGTCGTTACTTGCTGGTGCTGGCGAAGTAGGGACTGGCTCCGGACGAGTGATCGGTCACGGGACGAGTGATCGGTCACGTCGCGAATTCCCGCCAGGGCGGGTATGGCTTTCTTGAGGGCCGCTTCGATGCCCTGCCTGAGCGTGACATTGGCCATGCCGCACCCTTGGCAACCGCCCGACATGCGTACCACGACGGTGGCGTCCTGCACGTCGATCAGGTCGATGGCGCCGCCGTGCTGCGCTACGATGGGATTGATCTCACTCTGGAAAATGTGCGAGACCTCATCGTAGATGGCGTCGTCGTCGACGGCCGGGGCTCGACCGGTGTCTATAGCCGCGGCGGCCGATGTCACGGCTGCGCCCAGGGCGTACTGCACCCGTGGGATCAGGTCGTCCCATGACGGCCCGGCCGCGTCGCGCACCACGACGACCCGGTCGCCGGAGAAAACGGCTTCACAGACGCCAGCGACGGCCAGGACCGCCTCTGCCGGAGGGGTATCAGTTGCTTCCTCAGGTCGGGTGAACTTGCGGGAGCCTTCTTCAATGAGAAAAGGGCGATCAGCCACGAATGCGCAGCGGAGTTCGTCTATCGGTTCAGCGGAGAGTACCGGTGTCGTCACAGTTGCCTCGGTTTGGTCCATGGTCGTGGATCTAGAGTCACCCTGCCGCGCGACGGAGTCAAGTCCGGCTCGATGTGCCGGCCACCTCAGTGCCGGCGTCGTATAGAGTAAGATGAAACAGCGCTTTCGCTCGACAATCCTGGTTATGGCATGGGGCTGTGCGGCCCTGGTGGCCTCGGCGTGTTCCGGCGACGAGCCGACGAGCCCGGGGCCCCTCCCTGGAGGACCCAGGGTGGTGTCGGTCGGTCCGGTGCCTCAGTCTCTCGTGGCAGGGCGGCAGGCGGCCATCACC
>JBDHMR010000608.1:0-2100 GCA_039656035.1 Gemmatimonadota bacterium | reverse complement strand
CATGCTGGAGGCGTCCAACAGCGGGCCGGTGGTGGGGCTCGAACGGGCCACCGACATCTACCTCGAGGAACTCATGGCCACGGAAGACGCTCTCGAAGATCTCCGGGCATTTGGGGAGAAGCGCTCGCCAGAGTGGAGACACCGATGAAAGCCCAGCAGTCCGTCCCCGAGGTGTTCCCCGAGTGGCATAACCGGGCTGTGGACGAAGTGCTGTACCAATGCCGTGAACTTCTCGAGGACATGACGTTCCCAACCGTGCAACGGTGGAGGGCGGCTGGCGGGAAGGTGGTGGGGCATTTTCAGGTGTACTTCCCTGAAGAAATCGTTCACGCCGCAGGGGCTCTGCCCTTCAAGGTGCGCGGTGCGCCGGTGGAGCCGATGCAGGCCGATTCCCGCTTCGGGTCCTACCTGTGTTCGATCCTCAAGACTTCCCTCGAGTTGGTGCTGAGCGACCGAATCGAGATGGAGATGTTCGTTACCCACCCGATATGCGATGCCGCGCGTAACCTGGCGGCGGTGTGGGGGCGGAACACGGCGTATCCGTGCCAGATACTATACCTGCCACAAAACGCCAACTCGCCTCACGCCGCCGGATATTTGACCGGGGAGTACGACCGTCTCCGGCGCTCGGTCGAGGAGGTCACCGGCGCGACGATCACCGACGATCGCTTACGGGCGTCGGTGGCGTTGTTCAACGAAAATCGAGCGCTGCTCCGCGAGCTGTATGTCGTCAAGCGTGAATCCCCGTGGCAGATCTCGGCTGAGGATGCATACGCCCTGGTCGCCGTAGGCGGGATGATCCCCCGTGAGGAACACAACGCCATGCTGCGGCACATCCTGCCGCTCATTCGTCAGCGTGGTCTCAAGGCTCAGGACAGGATCCGCGTGGTATTCGAGGGCGGCTTCTGCGAACAGCCGCCGCTCGATCTCATCCGGGCCATCGGCCGCTCGTGCTACGTGGTAGACGACGACTTCCTCATCGGGCTCCGCTGGCTGGTCGACGACGTCGCGGTCAACGGAAACCCCCTCGAGTCCCTGGCCGGGGCCTACCTGGAGCAATCGAGCTACAGCCCGGTACAACACGACCTGCGCAAGCGCATGCTGCTCGAGCGGATCGAGCGATCCGGGGCCACCGCGGCCATCGTCACCGCCGCCAAGATGTGCGAACCGGGGCTGGAGGAGCAGGTCACCTACACCCGGGCCCTCGACGAGGCCGGTGTGCCGTACTTCGTGAGTGAGTTCGAGGAAAACATGACCAGCTTCGATCACCTGGAGATCCAGCTGGAAACGTTCGTCGAGAACCTGTTGTTCGACTAGGACTGGTGACGCCATGACCGAGACCACGATTATTGGACGAGGAAATACTGAAGGTGCTCGACTGTTCCGGGAATGGTTCGACGGCCTGAATCAGGCCGCGGCCGAAGACCGATCCGCCGCCTACGTGTTCGTGATGGGGAGTTTGGTGGAACTGCTGCGGGTGTTCGATTTCCCAATCGTCTTCCCGGAGATCAATTCGCTGCAAACCGCGGTGCGCCGCGTAGCACACGAGTATCTCAACGAGGCCGAGGACTATGGCTACTCGCCCGATATCTGCGGCTATGTGAAGGCCGATGTTGCGGTGCAACTGCGCCGGGGCCAGCACCCCATGGGGCAGATCCCCAAGCCGGGGTTGGCGGTCTACACCAACGCGTGCAACACCTATATCAAGTGGGCCGAGATCTGGGAGCGGATGTACCAGACTCCGACCTTCACGCTCGACGTCCCCGGGACTCGGCTGGCCGGCGGCCAGACATACGCCGGCAATCAGGACTTCGAGAATGACCGGCGCTACGTCGAGGCCCAGGTGAGGGAACTGATCCCCCTGTGTGAGTCGGTGAGTGGAGTTGCCTTCGACATCGACCGGCTCAGGGAAACCCTCGGCTACGCCAATCGGATGAACCGCTCGTGGAAACGTTTGCTGGAGCTGAACCAGAGCCGCCCCTGCGTTTTCAACGCTCTCTCGGACGGCACCATTTACCTCGGTGTGGCCAACGGCTTCCGTGGCGCGCCGGAGGGAGCCCAGTAGTTCGAGGACCTGGTCGAGGAAATGGAGTACAAGAC
>JBDHMR010000607.1:0-2227 GCA_039656035.1 Gemmatimonadota bacterium | reverse complement strand
TCCCTCGGGGAACTGACGGGCCGCTGCCCTGAGAATTTGCGCGCGAGCGATGCCGGGCCTGGCTACCACCAGCGCCATGACATCCTGCAGCTGGTCGCGGAAGCCGTAGGCGCCCGAGCTCTGGTAGAACGCCGAGCGGGACCAGATGCGGCATGACAGCGTCTGATACAACAGCCAGCGATTGAGCATCACGTCCATCGACGAGTCCGGGGTCTTGACCTGTACTGCGCCGAGCACGGAATCCCACTCCTGTTGAACGTCACGCAATAGCGCATCGCAGTTCTGGCTGCGGTAATGCTCGACCAGTTGTCGGGCCTGATCGACGTTGTCACCCTGCCCCAGGAAGAACAGCACCTCGGCACTCTCCCCCGGCTTCAGCACCACTTCCGTCTGCAGCGCGGCGCAGGGGTCCATGATGGCGCCGGTGTTGCCCGACAGCTCGGCGCCACGTTCCAGCGAGGCGGGGTGGCGAAGGATGGCGTTGCGGCCCAGAAACTCGAGCCGGTCGCCGGTCCACGACGTCTGGGAGCGGAGCAACTGCAGACGACACCCAAGACCCACACCGCATAGCCCGTGACGGACAAACGCCGGGTACTGAGGGATCGGTTCACCAAAGTGAGGCGCGAAATCTTGATGGGGTCGTCAGGCGGTACCAACTGCAGGAGATCCAGTGCGATACCATGAGACGTGTGCTCGAACCGACTGTAGCCCTGCCCGTGCCGGATGACATACGGTGAGGCGTGTTCGCGGATCGGCAAACTGGTGGGCCCCCATATCAGACCGCTATCCATGTCACGGACGAAGAGCGCCTCGCCCGGTGGATCGCTGACGGAATCGTTGGACCACGGTGTCAGCTTGTTCTCGCGACTGTTGACGGACCAGGTGAATCCGGAGCCCGACTCGGAAACCTGAAATCCGAACTGATCGTTGGACACGACGTTGATCCACGGCGCCGGCGTCCACTGCCCCTCGCCCAGTACGGTAACGTACTCGCGGCCGTCTGGCGTGAATCCGCCCAGGCCGTTGAAGAATTCGAGATCCAACCTGGGAGGCGGAACGGACTCCGTTTCCTCGCGGCGCGCGCGGAGCCGCGGCGGCACGGGACCGGGCCGTAACCGCTGCATCCGGACCACCTGCTCGGCCAGGGTACCCCGGCTGGCAAAGATGAACACCCGTGCCGCCGCCCGCAGCAGCACCTTGTTTTCCGGCGGCATCAGGTCCTCCCGCAGCACGAAGACGTTGCCATGTTTTCCGTCCGGCTCATGACCTACAGCGGAGTGAATGGCCCGCACCATGGCCTCGAAATACTCCTGGAGATCCTGCGCGTACGACGTCTCCTTGGCGTTGAGAATGACCAGATCGGCGGCGACTCCCTTGAGGAGCCAGTACTCGTGCGCCCGCAGTAGCTGCCGGGCGACCTCACGCTCGCTCTCCTGCTCGACGCGCACCACGGCGATCGGCAGGTCGCCCGAGATGCCGTAGGTCCAGAGGCCAGACGCACCCCGGGGGTTGTCGGCCATGTCCTGCGGCGCCGGGCGCATGGTCTGATCGGCGTACAACATGCGATTGGCCAGCCGTTGGAACAGATGCGCTTCGTCCCGGGTGATCCGCAGGTGGTGCAACTGCACCTGGGCGTGTATCCAGGCCAGTGAACTCTCTCGCTCGAACGTCTCCGGCTGGCGGCTCCCGCTCGAACGTCTCCGGCTGGCGGTACTTCTCCGCCAGGTCGACGACTTGGTCTCGAGAGTCCGCCACCAGGGTGGTGAACACCAGACGGACAGTCTCGCCCGCCGGAATCGCCACCCGGTACCGGAGACTTACGATGGGATCGAGGACCGACCCCGTAGTGTTGCTGAGCGGCTCTCCCGGGATCACCGAAAGCGGCCGGCGGAGCCCGCGTCCCCGACCCACGAACCGGGCGCGGTCGCTCTCGTATTGATACGAGCCCACGATCTTGCCGTCGACCGCGGCGACGTGTGCCAGCCATGGCTGTTGCTCGTCCGGGTTCCGCGGTCGCCGTGTGGCGAGCAGGGTCTGGATGGCCGGAACGAACTCGGTCTTGACGAAAATGTTCGAGAAGGCGGGATGGGCCTCGTCCGCCGCCTGCGGGGCCAGCACCACCTCCGCGTAGGACGTGATGTCGATCTCACGATCCCTATTCTCGAGGTTTGTCACGGTCAGTTGCCGCAACTCCGCGTCGTCCTCGGGCGAGACTACGATCTCCATC
>JBDHMR010000606.1:0-2117 GCA_039656035.1 Gemmatimonadota bacterium | reverse complement strand
CGACCAGGGAGTTGACGCCGACGCACCGTTCAACGGTGGCGAGTCGCTTAGCGCCAGCCGAGCTCAGGTGCCACCTGGGTCAGGATGTTCTCGAGGACGTGGGCGTTGTAGTCCACGCCGAGCTGGCTCGGCACGGTCAGTAGCAGCGTGTCCGCAGCCTGAATCGCCTCGTCGTCGGCCAGCTGTTTCACCAGCACGTCTGGCTCTGCGGCGTACGAGCGACCGAAGATCGCCCTGGTCTGCTCGTCGATCATGCCGATCTGGTCGCTGGAATTGCGGTCGCCGCCGAAGTACGCCACGTCCTGGTCGGTGGTCAGTGCGAAGATACTGCGGCTCACCGAAACTCTCGGCTCTCGGCTGTGGCCGGCCTCTTTCCACGCCTCGATGTAGGCCTCGATCTGCTTACGCTGCTGGACGTGCAGGGGCTCTCCCGTCTCATCGAACTTGAGCGTCGAAGTCTGCAGGTTCATGCCGAGCGTGGCGGCCCACACGCTGGTCGTGTTCGAGCCCGACCCCCACCAGATGCGGTCCCGCAGGCCCTCGGAGTACGGCTCGATGCGCAACAGGCCGGGCGGGTTGCCAAACATCGGCCGCGGGCTTGGTTCGGCGAAGCCTCTCCCTTCGAGCACCTCGAGCAGCTCCTCGGTTCCCTTCCGAGCCATGTCGGCGTCGGAGTCGCCATCGGCCGGTTCGTAGCCGAAGTAGCGCCAGCCGTCCACCACCTGCTCCGGTGAGCCGCGGCTGACGCCGAGCTGCAGGCGCCCCCCGGCGATCAGATCGGCCGCACCGGCGTCTTCGGCGAAGTACATCGGGTTCTCGTAACGCATATCTATGACGGCGGTACCGATCTCGATTCGTGACGTTCTCGCCCCCACCGCAGCCAACAGCGGAAACGGTGAGCCGAGCTGACGAGCGAAGTGGTGGACGCGGAAGTAGGCGCCGTCGGCACCGAGCTCCTCGGCCGCGACGGCGAGTTCGATGGACTGCAGCAGTGCGTCCGAGCCCGACCGCGTGTGCGAGCCTGGGCTGGGTGCCCAGTGCCCGAAGGAGAGAAATCCGATGCTCTTCATCAGTGTGCCCAACGTAGTCGCACGTTCTTGATTCCGTGAACAGACTCTACGAGGAGAACCCTCCCAGATGCCACTAACAGACCTCCTACAGGTAGCGCGTAAGCAGCTAGCGCATAACCGGCAATATGTTCGGCTTCGAGTGGCCAAGTCGGGACGTTGAAGATGCCCGGATTGGTCTCCGTTTGGCAGTTGCTTGGCATGTTTGACCGCGCGTTTGACCGCGGTGGCCATTTGGAGGGGTGTTTCGGGAGCCCAAAATGGCCGAAAACCCCGTAGGTACGGGGCTTTCGGGGTGTGGGCCTACCTGGATTTGAACCAGGGACCTCATCCTTATCAGGGATGCGCTCTAACCAGGCTGAGCTACAGGCCCGTCGGAATCAACAAGGTTACCAACCTCACTCTGCAATCAACCAGAGGAATAGCGCTCGATCAGGTCCTTGTACCAGTACGCGGAGTCCTTGAGGATTCGTTGCTGTGTTGGGTGGTCAACCCACACGAGTCCGAACCTTTGGGAGTATCCGGCGCGCCATTCGAGGTTGTCTAGAAAGGACCACACAAAATAGCCATCGACCGGCACGCCTCGATTACGAGCGCTCCGCACCGCATCGATGTGGGCATCGAGGTACTTGATGCGTCTGCGATCGTGCACTCCACCATCCGGACCCGGACCATCGCTGTAGGAAGCCCCGTTCTCGGTTACGACGATCGACTTCGGGGACCATTCTTGGTGTACGCGGAGGAGGAACCGTTCCATGGCGTCGGGATCCACGAGCCAACCCATCTCGGTGAAGCCCCTTGGAGGGTTGATACCTACGGGGCCCTCGGGACTGTCCTGTTCCTCGTCACCAGCAGCGATGCGAACTGACGTGTAGTAGTTGAGACCGCAAAAGTCGATGGATGTCGCGATGAGCTCCTCATCACCCGGTTGGATCAGGCCGGGATCGAGCCGCCCCAATGCTTGGTACGCCTCGACCATGTCCTGCGGATATCCCTTGCCGAACACAGAGTCGAAGTACCAACGATTCCTGAAACCGTCGAAATGGCGGG
>JBDHMR010000605.1:0-2231 GCA_039656035.1 Gemmatimonadota bacterium | reverse complement strand
GGATACCCGAACCACAAGACTGACCGGCCGCCCCGGCCGGGATTCACACCGAAGCTCCACAATAAATGACACCACCCGCGCAAACCGGGTACGCTCTCCAAGAGTGGAGCACACCATTGTGTAGCGTCCACAACACGGAGCCTTGGTGTCCCCGCTCTCCCACCTCGGGTCAGTTGACTCGGTGGCCAACGCCCCCCTGCTCATCGACGCGATGGGATTTCGATCAGCTTTCGATGAGATCCCCATCGATGATTGGATTGGAGCATCGACACCAGAACAAGATGTTACCCGTGCGGCCAGGGTCAGCGAGCGGGACGAGTTTCCGTGGTATGCAGTGGAAGCGAAGCACCCCATGCGGGCAGCCCGCCGCATCTGCAGGTTGCTGTCGCGGCGCGGCGAAGTGGCGGCAGTCGTGGCAATCAACGGTGCCGATGTGGCTATGGCCGTTGCGTTCGACGACATCCCCGTGGCCGGGTTCCAGCGTGGTCATCAAGCAGCTCTGGAGCGCAGCCAGCTAGAGAACCTTGTCGGCTGTGGCGAAAGCACCCATCTGGGCACAGCGGCCCGGATCGCCAGGGTTCTGGCGACCGAGAGCGTCGGGCAACGGTTCTTCCGGGCCTTTGAAGCGGCGTACGTTCAGGTGGTAGACGCCATGGATTCGAAGGTCCCCTTGCGCGACCGGCGACACGTTGCGCTGCTGCAACTGACTCGAATTCTTTTCCTATATTTCGTTCAGGCCAAGGGGTGGCTCGACGGCAGGGAGGATTTTCTGCGCACCGAGGTGGACCGGTGCCTGGCGTCGAAGCTGTCGGTCCAGCGCCGACTACTCCACCCTCTGTTCTTCGGAACATTGAATCGTCCGGTAGGCGTTCGCAATGCCTCGGTCAGGAACTACGGACGAATCGGCCTTTTCGAGCCGCACTTTCTCGAGCGACGGCACAAACTGGTCATCGCCAATCCTTCCTGGCGCGATGTGTTCGACGATCTGTTCGAGCGTTATCGATTCACCGTGGCCGAGGGTACCGACCAACGCACCATTGCGCCCGACATGCTGGGGAGAGTTTTCGAAGGCCTGATGCAATCGGGTGAGCGCAAATCAACAGGGAGCTACTACACGCCGGCGTCGCTGGTGGACGACTTGCTGCACCACAGTTTCGGGGCCTTCGCGGCCAAACGAACCGGGATCGAGTACGCCCGTGCGACCGCCATGATTCGGGAACGCTCGCCCGATCTGCGGCGGTTGTGGACCGACATCACGGTCCTGGACCCTGCCGCAGGATCCGGAGCGTTCCTGCTCGGGACGCTCACACTACTGGCCGAGTTGCGGTTCGGCGAACGAGCAAACACGCCTGCCGCCAGGCGCCGCATTCTCCGGCATCATCTATTTGGAGTGGACAAGGACCCCATGGCGGTCCGGCTGGCCGAGCTGCGCTTGTGGTTGGCGATCGTCGCGGTGGAGGAGGATGGGCCTTCGACCAAGGTGCGCCCGCTTCCCAACCTCGACTGCCTGGTTCGGCAGGGCGATTCGCTGCGCGATCCGCTCGGGGCCGCCTACGGGTCACGGCTCTCGCCGGACATAGACGCGTACGCTCACGCCAAGCTTCGCCGCCAGGTGTTCGAGTCGCATTCCGCCACGAAGACGATTCATGCCCGCAAGCTCCGTGCGGCCGAACTCGAGGCCACACGGACTTGCCTCGTCACAGCGGAAAATCGGCTACGGGACATGCTGGCCGAGTGTCGTACGCAGGCTGCCGACCGAAGTCTGTTCGGGGAGCGGCGCGGTCCGGACGCACAGATACGAAAACGCGTACGCCAGGTTCGGGATGGGTTGAGGACAGTGCAACGCCACCGCAGGAAGTTAGATCGAGAGGGGTCCCTGCCCTGGTTCCATTTCGAAGGTCATTTCGGAGACGTGTTCGTCCGGGGAGGTGGGTTCGATCTGGTGGTGGGCAATCCGCCGTGGGTACGGGCCGAGGACCTCGGACGCGATGAACGCCGCCACCTGAAGGAGCGCTATGCGTGGTGGCGAGGAGGCTCCGGAATCGGCTACGCCCATCAGCCGGACCTGGCTTTGGCGTTCCTGGAACGCGGGCTTGAATTGGCAGCCCCCGATGGCGTCCTGGGTTTCCTGGTGCCGGCCAAATTCCTGAAGACCGGCTATGCCACAACGGCCAGGGACCGGTTGGCGAACACGACGACCCTATACGCACTGGCCGATCTAACGGACGTCC
>JBDHMR010000604.1:0-2159 GCA_039656035.1 Gemmatimonadota bacterium | reverse complement strand
CTCCTTGATGGGTCCCTTGCCATCGATCGGCTGCCCCAACGCGTTTACCACCCGGCCAAGCGTGGCGGGTCCGACCGGCACATCCAACAAGCGGCCGGTGCAACGAACTTCGTCGCCTTCACGCAACTTGAGGTAGTCGCCCATGACGGCGGCGCCGACATTGTCCTCTTCGAGGTTCAACACCAGACCGTTGACCGTCTCACCCGTCTCGGAAGAAGTAAACTCGATCATCTCGCTGGCAACCGCGGACATTAGTCCGTAGATGCGAGCGATGCCGTCTTTCACTTCCAGGACGGTGCCGACGTCTTTGGTGTCGATGGTCGCCAGATCGGCGGCCGCTATTTCCTTGAGAAGGACTTCTTTGAGTTCGCCGGGGCGAAGGACCGAATCGGTGGCCATGATACTCGCTGGCTGGGGTTAAAACGCCATTTTCCGGTACAGCTTGTGAAATTTATCACAATAGGAAAACCAGAGCAAGACAGCCCCATGGCCGTGTTACCTTATTGCCTGTGAAAGACTTCTCCCCCTTCCCCCGCTACCTGGCCAAGCGCACCAGCGACCTCGGCGACAAGGTCCTGCAGCAGCTCGCCCGGTGGGGGGTCGACGAGACCGTGGTCCTCCTGGTCATCGCAGCAGGGGTCGGCACAGCCGTCGGGGTGAGCATCCTGGTGTTCTACCGTGGCATCGACCTGGCGGCCACTCTGGTGCCGGGTATCACCGCTTCACTCAGGGTCCCGGTGGCGCTCGCCACCATTGCTACGCTAGCCCTTGGCCTGGTCATCGTCCGGGGAATCATCCACTTCGGCACCAAGGACTCCCCCGGCGAGAATATTCCCGATGTCATGCATGCGGTGGCGCGCCGTGGCGGCGTGATCCACTCGGTCCCGGTCGTCTTCAAGACCGTGGCGGCGGCGGTCACGCTCGGCAGCGGTGGTTCGGTTGGGGCCGAGGGGCCGGTGGCTGTGCTGGGGTCGGCACTGGGCAGCCGCATCGGGCGGTACTTCCGGTTCCGCCCCAACCGACTCAAGCTGCTGGTCGGTTGCGGCACGGCGGCCGGTATTTCGGGAGCCTTCGGCGCTCCCATCGCCGGAGTGTTCTTCGCCCTCGAGGAAATCATCGGGAGTTTTCGAACCCTGGGTCTGGCGCCGGTGGTCGTCGCCAGCGTGGCGGCGGCGGCGGTTACCCGCATTGGCCTGGGCGAGGACCTGGTCATCACCATCCCTCACGAATACACCATCGGACCGGCCAGCGATCTTTTTCTATACGCCCTTCTCGGCTTGCTGGGCGGCGTGGTTGCCGTCCTTTATAACCGAGGCGTTTGGAAGATCCACGACTTGCTGAGCGANNNTGGGGACGCGGCCATCAGGGACTGGACCTGGGGCTGGCCCTGGGTCAGTCGGCGTGGGTCCTGGTGCTGCTGGCAGCGGCCAAAATCGTTCTTACGGGCCTGACATTGGCGGGCGGTGGTGTCGGCGGCGTGTTCACCCCGGCCCTGGTCATCGGCGGGGCGTTTGGTTCGGCGGTGGGCGTCGGACTCAACGCGCTGTTTCCCGGGCTGGGGGTCGAGCCGGTCGCCTTCGGCCTGGTCGGAATGGCGGCCTTGGTGGGCGGCGCCACCCACGCGCCGTTGACGGCGATCTTCATGGTCCTGGAAATGACCAACGACTACGGCCTTATTCTCCCGCTCATGCTGGGCGGCACGCTGGCGTACGTCGTGGCCAAGCGGCTGTATCCTGAGTCGATCTACACCGAGTGGCTGGCCCGCCGGGGCGAGAGCATATCCCACGGTACCGATGAGGGAGTCCTACGTAGCCTGACTGTTCAAGACGCCTACCGCAACGATCCAACGATCGTGCTGGCGGACGCTACCCTGGCGAGCACGTTGCCGACGATCCGCTCCAGCAATCAGCTGGAGTACCCGGTTGTCGACTCCGACAACGTGGTTGTGGGGATTTTCACCTGGCAGGATCTCAAGAACGCGCTGGCGGACCCCGACCTCCCGGGAGACACTCACATCCGCGACATCGCCCATCCGTTCAGCGAAGGGGTCACCTTGAGCGACGACCTGCAAACGGCTTTGCGGCAGCTGGGCTCCCGTGACGCACAGATGCTCCCGGTGGTAGATCGGGTCCCGCCCTACCACTTGCGGGGCATCATTG
>JBDHMR010000603.1:0-2054 GCA_039656035.1 Gemmatimonadota bacterium | reverse complement strand
ACGTTCGACCAGAGATCCCAGGGTGTCGTCGCCACGTCTCCCGACTGTCGTGAGGGTGATCGTCGCCTGGGCCAGAGCGTCGGGAATTCGAGTCCGTTCCGCCGTGGCGCGGGCCGTAGTGACCAACACCCTGAGGCGGCCGGCGAGCAACGCGTCGATGGTTTCGATGCGCTCGCCGGCAATTTCGTAGTGGGGTTCGTCCTCGCCCAACGATTCCCGTTGGGGATACAACGCGGCCGGGAGATCGGTGAGCGTTCGCAGGTCATCGAGCCACCGTTCGCCATCAGCCGGCGTCGGCGCCACCACGGCGAACAGGCGTTGGGGAAAGGTCCGAGCCAACCAGGCAACCAGGACCGCCGGGCTCGACCCCGGCAGTCCGTCCAAAGACAGAGCTTCGTTTCTGGCGGGGAGCGCACCCTCCAGGTCACGAACCGCCGGCACCCGGGAGAAGGCGTCGAGTACTGGTTCCAGACTCACGATTCTCGCTTCCGCACACTCGCCAAGCCAACCTCAACCAGTGCCAGCATCAAGGCCAACCACAACAGCGGACCGCGTAGGTCACCGCGGGCTCCAGCCGCGAACACGACGTCTCCCGCACGCTCCGGCTCGACGATACGGGTCGGATGCCACAGCTGGCGGATGGCCCGGTCGCCGGCTCGCTCCAGGTACGACTCGCGCACGTCGATATTGGCCGCCAGCACTCGCTGTGCACTTCGGTGGTCCTGTCGGGCAGCAACACCGTGCCGCCAGGCGCTGCCTGGCGCAACGCCATTTCACCACGCGCCACCCGGTTTACCAGGGCGTCGATGAACGGCACGAACTCGGCAGACAGCGGCAGCGCCGTCCACTCCGGGTCGAACCGGCTTCCCACCAGTACCACGCCGGCGTCCCGCACCATCCATGGATCTCCACCCACCGTCGCCAACACACCGGTACCTCCGGCCGCCGACCGCTCCAGGCGATGGCGCCGGGCTACATCCACCGAGCCTAGCAGCGCGCCGCTGTCACTCCGCTCGGCGACGTTCACCAGGTCTCCAAAACGCCAAGCTACCCCGCGGCGACCGAGCGCACGATTGAGCGCTCCCATCTCGGCCTGGTCAGCCGGCGGAAACACCACCGAGAGCCCCCGGCCTAGTCCACCCAGGATCACTTCGTTGCCCCGGCGGAGGCGCCCGTCGGCTTCGAGAACCTGCGCGGCGGTGGCCAAGTGGAGATCCGCTGCGTTCCAGGTGACCGTCGCCACGGGCGCCACCCGGACCGCGGTCACCCTCCGATCGTCGGCCCTGAGCTCGTCGGGATCGACCGATACCTGCACCGGCCACCACCCAGGCGTCAGCCCGGTGACCGCCACCGCCACTGGAACACCCGGTGACGCCAACGCCTGTCGTTCGGGCCGGCCCCCGGCGGAGACCGTCAGTGCCACGGGACCATCGGCACTACCCTCCACTGTTACCAGGAGGCGCCCCCCGTGGAGCTGCCACGGCTGGGTCCCTGTTTCGGTAGACCCGACGCCGATGTTGGCCACGACATCACCCTCCGGCCTGACGACCACGAGAGGAGCCTCGATCGCGGCGGGTGACACTGCGGATAGTTGAAGGTCGGTAATCAGGAATATCTCACCGGGCCGCTCTTCACCCGCCAGGATGGCATCAGCCTGCACGATGGCCTGTCCCAGATCGAGCCGCATGGACGAGGCGGCCACACTGTCGACCATACCGGTGAGCGTTCCCCGGTCACCGCTGCGAACCAGCCCATCCGCTGTCATTAACCACAGGGCGTCTTCAGGTGTTGCCCGCGAGAGCACGGTGGCCGCGGCCTGCCTGAGTTGCTCGACCACGGCCGTCCCGCCTGCCACGGCGCCACTGCTCACTGAGTTGTCGATGATGACGACCAAGGCACTGGGGGCGTGTCCCGGCACTCCACTAACCGGGACGCTGGGTCCCGACGCGGCCAGCACCAACGCCACGATCAGAGCCGTGCGCACCAGCAGCAGCAGCAGGTTTCTAAGACGCAGTCGCCGCTGGTGTTCGCGCGCAGTATCCACCAGGTAGCGG
>JBDHMR010000602.1:0-2383 GCA_039656035.1 Gemmatimonadota bacterium | reverse complement strand
ACCGCCACACAACGGATCGCCCTCACCGTGGCTGGGACACGCACGCAGTGGGTCACCGGCGCCATCGGGGCGGTCGGCGGCATGGTGCGCGTCCCCGAGGGGTTCGCCGAACCCACGCTCGTCATGAGTACCGACTGGGTGGGGACCAAGGTGTTGGTGGCGGCAGCGGCCGGGCGCTACGACACCGTGGGCGAGGATTTGGTCAACCACAGCGTCAACGACATCCTGGTTCACGGAGCCACACCGTTGGCGTTCATGGACTACATCGCCGGTGCCGATCTTGCCGTCGATACGATCGCCGACCTGGTTGAAGGTGTTGCCCGTGGATGCAGGGCACACGACATGGCGCTGACCGGTGGAGAAACGGCGCAGATGCCCGGTGTCTACCAGCCGGGTCATTTCGACTTGGCCGGTACCATCGTCGGAGTGACCGAACTCGGCAGCGCCATCCACGGCGACGCAATAGTCCCCGGCGATGTGCTCCTGGGCTACGCCTCCACCGGTCTCCACACCAACGGGTACACCTTGGCGCGCCGCATTCTGTTTCAGGACATGGGTCTCGCAGTCCACGATTCGTTGCCGGATACCGACGGCACAGTGGCCGACGCCTTGCTCGCCGTCCACCGCTCGTACTTCCTCGCCGTGCAACCGGTCATGGGTCACATGCACGGCATGGCGCACATCACGGGCGGTGGAATAGCAGGGAATCTGGTCCGCATATTGCCCGAAACGGCCAGCGCAGATGTGGATTCGGAGAGTTGGGACGTACCTCGGCTGTTCTCGATCCTGCAACAGAGTGGCCGGGTGGACTCGGCGGAGATGCGGGAAGTGTTCAACCTGGGCATCGGCTACATCGGCGTCCTGCCGGCCGATTCGGTGACGCGGGCGGTCGAAGCCGCCGAGGTCGCGGGAGTGAAAACGTGGGTCATCGGCGAGATCCGTACCGGACAGCAGGAGGTGCGGTTTACCAAGTAAGGAGGCCGTATGCGCTGGTCGCGATTTGCCCTAGTGGGTCTGTATTTCGCCGTGGCATGCCCCACGGTGGGACTAGCGCAGAACAGCCAGTGCCAGCCCTTCACCGGCACCGAAGGGAACCTCTGCAACGCCGCGGTAGACGGTCTCACGATCTACCAACCAATCGTAGGACAGCTCATCAGCGGTGGCAATCCCGAACTCGGGCGAGTGGGTATGCTCGGCGGCTTGGGGCATTTCGCCGTGACCTTAAGGGTCAACGTTGCCCGGGTGACGTTGCCCAGCGATACCTACGACGGCTCCAGCAACGTCGTTCCGGCCGGCGACGGACGGCTCCAGCAACGTCGTTCCGGCCGGCGACGAAGTCACTGCGCCCGAACCAACCATCGACGTGGCTGTGGGAATCTACGGCGGCATGAAGAACGGCCTTCTGGCAGTCGATTTGTTGGGGGCCGTGCAGCTCCTCCCAGGGAACGCCGATGACGTTACCATCGACCCCGACGCGCCACGCATCGGAGACGTGGCCCTCGGCTTCGGTGCCGGAGTGCGGCTCGGCATCGTGGGCAAAGACGACAGCCCGTTTGCCGCCACCGCGTCACTCATGTGGCGCAAGCTGCCGAGTTACCTATACACCAGCGGCACCTACGCCTTCGGTACCGACCTGAACGCCACCAATCTGCGCGCCGTGCTGGGTTGGCAAGCTTCCGTCTTGAGTGTCGGATTCGGCGGCGGAATCGATTGGTACAGCGGCGACGCCGTGGCCTTGTTCTCCGATCCGTTGCTGCCGTTCGTGGTGCAGTCCGTAGCGGTCGATGTCGCCACCCGCAGATTTCTCGTGTTTGCCGATTTGGCGCTGGTATTCCCCGTGGTGAGCCTGGCGTTCGAAGTTGGTTACCAGTTGGGGGAGGAGGAGCAGCTCGCCACTACCTTCGAAGGAAACGACCCGGGAGACGGGCTGTTGTTTCTGTCGGCGGGACTCAAGCTCGGGTTGTAATCATTAGCCTGCAGTTTTTGTCCATCCGGTGGCCACCCCACCAGTACTTCTTAAGGCTTCACGATCCCGTGGTACTCCCGTACCGCGCTCGAAAGCTCCCTCTTGTGAGTTTGTGCCTCGGTCCTATCGAGCGTGGAGGACGAGATTGTGTGTCAGCCCCCGCGCAATACAGCATGATCGTCAGGTGACGACCGTCCCAACGGTTCGTCGCATGCTACTGGCCGGACGCCGGGGGGTGGGGAAGGCGTGCTGGAGGAGTTTATCGCCCTCGTAAATCAGTCGCCGTGGTGGTCGTAGCTCAATGGTAGAGCAGTAGCCTGATAATTTGCGGACGCGGGTTCGATTCCCGTCGGCCACCCAGCCCTGCCCTTTCAATCACCCGGCCTTGCGCTGTGATGTTCCGTGTTGTATTGTTGT
>JBDHMR010000601.1:994-2403 GCA_039656035.1 Gemmatimonadota bacterium | reverse complement strand
AACCAGCCGCCGGGGCCAGGACCCGGGTTGCGCCGCCTGATCTTGCGGTCGAGGTCAGCCTTGGGCGTGAAGTACGCCAGCTTGGCATCGCCGATCACGTCTTCAGTGGTGTAGTAGTAGTTCTCAGCCCAAGGTCCGCCGTAGGTCACCAGCAGCGTCGGCGTGTTGGTGGTTTGCGAAGTCACGAACAGTTGCACAACGTCGTCGTACGCCGGGATGATCGGCATGTTGTGCTCGATTCCCGGGTATCCGTCCATGGCGTGGGTCATGTTCAGCCGGTAGTCCAGGCCACCTTCAGTGGTCGGCATCAACTCGAGCTCACGAGACGCCATGATGAGCAGTTGGCGCTGCCGCCGGTTGCCCGACATGTACATCTTGAAGGTCTTGGTGTCCCAATAGTCGCTATAGCGACGCAAGACGTCGCGGGCGTGAGCCAGGTTACGGATCCCCTCGGGCCAGAACACGCCAGGGCCGGTGGAGTAGATCCGTGGACCCAGGATCTGCCCCGCCCGGACCCGGTCGGCGTAACTCAACACGTCGGTGGTACCGGTCTGGGGATCGCGGGTGGTGGTCACGCCGTAGGCCAGGTTGGTCAGATAGGCCCATGGCTGATTCTTGTGCAGTCCCCACAAGGGGCGCAGGTGCGCGTGGGTGTCGACGAAGCCCGGCACGATGGTCATTCCCGATACGTCGATCACATGAGCTCCCGACGGCGCCGAACCACTGGCCCCTACACTCGCGATTCGATTGTTCTCTATCACCACGTCGGCGTTCTCGATCACTTCGGTACCCCGCATGGTGATCACGCGGGCGCCCCGCAACACCACGCTACCCTGCGGAATATCGCGGGCAACCTGGACGTCGACGCGAGCCTCCTCGGCCCGGTAGGCCCCGTCCGCCGTGGCGGCGGAGTCGGCCCCGGCCAGCCGCAGGCTGTCATCCACCGCCTCCGCCAGGTCTAGTCGATAACTCAGAAAGGCGTTCCCCAGCGACCAGTGCACCGTGCGACCGTCGGCTCCCCAGGCGGGGAACTCACCTCCGATGTCGGTCAGCTTGCGCACCGGCATGGCGGCGCTGTCCGGCTTGGTGACCAGCACGCTGGGCACCTGGCCGCCGATCTGAGGTACCGTAATCACGTACACGTCCCGCTGAACCAGAGCCAGTGCCACGTCACCTTGGGGCGCCATGACCACCATGTTGGCCGATGTCTGGATACCACCCGGCTCTTCGCCCAACTGTTCCAGCGAGAAATCCCGCGGCATGACGAGATCAGATTCCGTCGAGTACTCGTAGGCCGTGCTGGTAATTGGGAGTCGCCAGGTGACACGGAGGTGCGTTCGCGGGTCGGTGTTGTCCCACCGCGTCGACACCAGCGCTATGGTCCGAGGGCCGGCTTCGGCAGGAGTCAG
>JBDHMR010000601.1:0-943 GCA_039656035.1 Gemmatimonadota bacterium | reverse complement strand
GAGTCAGTCCGTAGGAGTAGATGCGTTCGGGGTCGGTGGTGAAGTGCGGCCGAGACCGGCCGTCGGTCGAGCCGATGACCGTCACCGCACCGCCGGATGATGGGATCCAGATGAAGTAATCGCCGCCGGTGAAGGGGAACGGCCCCGTCGCTTCATCCAGGCCTCTGTCGTCCGAGCGAATGGCCACGATCCGCGAGCCGTCGGGTGACCAGGCCGGCTGGCGGTAGTAGCCCGACGCGGCCGTCAGTTGCCGCGGATTACCGCCCCCGGCGGAGACGTTCATGATGTGGCCTTCGGCCTCGTCCCAGGTGACGAAGGCAATCGACCTTCCGTCAGCCGACCAGGCCGGCTGAAACTCACCCACCTCTTGCCGGGTCAGCCGTGCCGGTGTGCCATTCGGCAGGTCCATGACATACAGCCGGTCCATGGCCGAGAAGGCGACCCGGCTGCCATCGGGGGACGGCACCGCGTCGCGAATCTGCCGGGCGGTGAACGTCGGCGTGTCTTCGATGGGATACTCGAACATCACCGCGGGCCCCACGGCAACTTCCGCGTTGACCGTGAACGGGATGTTGCTGGGCGCGCTGCCATCGACGGGCACGCTCCAGATTCCGCCGCCGTATGAAATGACTACGGCTCGCGAGTCGGGCGTGAAGCTGTAGCCAGGCAGCACGTCCATGTTGGCGACCGATTCCTGCTCATCACGCTGGATGGGGTAGGCCAGCCAGGACTCCTCCCCGGTCGCCAGGTCGCGCAGCCGCAGGCCGGTCTCGGCCTCATGCCTGGTGCCGTAAGTGAGCCACTTGCCGTCCGGCGACAACGCCGGCCGGAAGGCTGACCCGAACCGCGAACTCATGGTGGTACGAGTACCGGCCTTGCGGTCGTAGACCCCAAGTTGGTATTGCGGCAGGATCGCATTGTAGGTCCAGGAGCCGAACCGCTG
>JBDHMR010000600.1:0-3758 GCA_039656035.1 Gemmatimonadota bacterium | reverse complement strand
ACGACCATGTCAACATGTCGCAGTCGTCGAACGACACGTTCCCCACTGCGATGCACATTGGCGCCGTTCGGGTGATCCACGATCGCCTCCTTCCGTCGGTGCGCGATCTGCGAGACGCCCTGGCGCTGAAGGCGGCCGAGTTCGATGGTATCGTCAAGATCGGCCGTACTCACCTGCAGGATGCTGTGCCGCTTACTCTAGGCCAGGAATTTTCGGCCTACGTGTCGCAACTGGACGCCGCCATCAGCAACATCGAAAGCGCCATGCCCGGGATGTTTCAGTTAGCCATCGGTGGGACCGCGGTGGGCACCGGCCTCAATGCCCCGGAGGGCTTTGGCGAACGCTGTGCCGATAGCATCGCCGGGCTGACGGGGTTGCCGTTCACTTCCGCTCCCAACAAGTTCGCGGCGCTGGCGGCGCACGACGCGTTGGTGCAGATGTCGGGAACACTCAAAGTTCTGGCCGGCGTGTTGATGAAGATTGCCAACGACATCCGTTGGGCAGGCTCGGGCCCCCGTAGTGGGTTGGGAGAGTTGATCCTCCCGGCCAACGAACCGGGTTCGTCCATCATGCCCGGCAAGGTCAACCCCACGCAATGCGAAGCGATGACAATGGTGGCCGTGCAGGTCATGGGCAACGATGCAGCCATCGGTTTTGCCGGCTCGCAAGGCAACTTCGAGTTGAACGTGTTCAAGCCGGTAATGGTGTACAACCTGATTCACTCTTCGGTGTTGTTGAGTGACGCCTGTATCGACTTCCGACGGTTCCTGGTGGAAGGGTTGCAGGCCGACACCAAACGGATCGCCGAGCACGTGGACAATTCTCTGATGCTGGTGACGGCGCTTGCTCCGTCGATCGGTTACGACAAGGCGGCGGAGATCGCCAAGAAAGCTCAGAAGGACGAGACCACGCTCAAGGTGGCTGCCCTGGCACTCGGTTATCTCACCGAAGCGGAGTTCGACGCGACGGTCGTGCCGGAGAAGATGGCTAAGCCATACGGCGACTAATTTTCCTGGAGATCCCATAATGACAGAGTCAGTGCACGATCAGCAGAAGGGTGCCAAGCTCTTTCTCCTGGCGCTGGCGCTGCTTATATCCTTCATTTTCTATTCGATGATCAAGGGTTTTCTGGTGGCCGTGTTCTTCGCCGCCGTTTTTAGCGGGTTGGCCTATCCGCTGTTTCAGCGACTGACGGGTTGGTTTCGCGGGCGGCGCTCGGTCGCCTCGGTCGCCACGGTGCTGTTGGTATTCCTTCTCATCATTCTCCCGCTCATCGGCTTGGTGGGGATCATCACGGCAGAGGCCTTGCAAGTCAGTGGCCTTGCAAGTCAGTCAAGATGTCCGGCCATGGCTGGAACGGCAGATGACCCAACCGGACGAGCTGGATCACCTGCTCGAGAGCATACCGTTCGTGGATCAGTTGGCGCCGTACAAAGGTCAACTTCAAGCAAAGGCGGGGGAGCTGGCCGCCTGGATTGGGACCTTCATGGTGAACGCCCTGGCAGCCACCGGCAAAGGTACCGCCATCTTCATCTTTCAGCTGTTCATCATGCTGTACGCCATGTTCTTCTTCTTGCTCGACGGTACGCGGTTGTTGGAAAAGATCCTCTACTACGTTCCGCTCGAGTCCAAAGACGAGGACCGCATGGTTGGCAAGTTCCTGTCCGTGTCCCGTGCCACGCTCAAGGGCACCCTGATCATCGGCATCGTGCAGGGCGCCCTCGGTGGGGTGTCGTTCTGGGTTGCAGGGATCGAAGGAGCGGTGTTCTGGGCCACCATCATGGCGGTGCTGTCGATCATACCCGGTGTGGGGACCGGCCTGATTTGGGTGCCGGCGGTCATCTACCTGTTCGCCGCGGGAGATACCGGGACGGCCATTGGACTGACAATCTGGAACGCGGCGGTGGTTGGCAGCGTCGACAACGTTCTTCGTCCGTGGCTGGTGGGCAAGGATACGCAGATGCCGGATTTGTTGATTCTGCTGGGGACCATGGGAGGGATCGTGTTGTTCGGGGCGGCGGGGATTGTGAGGCGTTTAAGGATGTGCTGCCTGCTCGGTAGTAGGGTGCCTGCTCATAGGTGATTGGTGGTTGGTGATTGCTGATTAGTGAGGGTCGGTTTCTCTCTCCGTTCTGCGGTGCGGACGCTCACCACGAACAACGCTACCAGCTCGTCAGCCTCTGTTAGCGTTTTCTGAAATCTCTCATCGCGGAGTAGGTTCAGCTCTTCGATCAGCTTCAACCAAACGAGGGACTCACGAAGTTCCTTCAGGCACAGTTTCAACTTGTGCGCGAAGTCACGATGAGATTCGCCGGCTTGGGCTTCGGCGTAGTTGGCCGCTGGCGAAGTGGCGCTCCGTAGCAGTTGGTTCTCGATATGCACTCCGATCTTGGATCTCGGAAGCCTGTTGATGCAGCGGCAGATGCTCGCACCAAAGCGGACCAGGCGGTCTTCAAGGTCGGATGCTCTCGTCATCTCCAAGTACTCCAGGACAGAGATCCATCAAACTCACCAATCACCAACCACCAATCACACCTGAACTCCGCACTCCGTTCCCCTTTCCCGCGAATCAGGACCAAAGCAGCAGCCACTCCGCCACCACCTTGACACCCAGCCCTCTAGATGTAGATTCGTAACCACATGGTTACCATTGATCCCCAGCTCGATCTCACATTTGCGGCGCTCTCAGACCCCACCAGGCGAGCTATTCTGGACCAGTTAGTCCACGGCGTTGCCACCGTGGGCCAACTCGCCGAGCCGTTCAACGTATCTCGCCCCGCCATCTCCAAGCACCTGAGGGTCCTGGAACGCGCCGGCCTGGTGCATCGGGAGAGGGACGGGCGGGTGAGCCGCTGCGGGCTGGATGCCAGCCCCATGAAGGACGCGGCCGACTGGGTCGATCGCTACCGCCGATTCTGGGACCAGCAGTTGGATCAATTGGTCCAATATCTCGAAAGCGAACCCGAAGAACTCACCCATAACGACGAATCCAAGAAGGATGGAGGAACCCCATGACCACCCAAACCGACACCGTTCTCAAGTTGACCCGCGTCATCAAGGCCGATCCGGCCACCGTCTTCGCGGCCTGGACCGACCCGTCAAAAATGTCCCATTGGTGCGCGCCCGAAGGGGTGGAGTGCACCAACGTCGAGGTCGACCTCAAGGTGGGTGGCCACTACCACATTCACATGAAGAGCCCCGAGGGCGAGCACAACGCCCGCGGCGTCTACCGCAAGATCGATTCGCCCAGGCTCCTGTCGTACACCTGGCGCTGGGACGAGAAGGAACACGACTGCGGGTTCAACGACCTCGGCGGGTCAACCGAAGTCGTGCTGACCCACGAAGGATTTCCCAACGGTGAAGCTAGAGATGGGCACGATCAGGGGTGGACCAGCTGCCTTGGTCGACTCGAGGAGTTGGTGACTGGGAGCTAGCAGCGGGGCTGTCGGCTGGTGGCTAGAGGGGTGGCTTGAGGTTGTGGGGTTTCGTGGCGAAATTGGCTCTGGTCGTCTTTATCAGCCACTTTGACCGGAGCCACCATGACGCGTGTCCTTGCCATCCTCGTGATCGGGTCGGCCGTACTTGTCGGAGCCGCAGGTGCTCAGGACCGGGATACTTACCAGAACCGAGTTGAGATTCGCCGCACTTCCTACGGCGTGCCTCACATCCTCGCCCAGGATCTCGCGGCCCTGGGATACGGTCTGGCGTGGGTGCAGCTGGAGGACTACGGCTCGGCAGTGGTGGTGAACTTTATCCGT
>JBDHMR010000599.1:0-2604 GCA_039656035.1 Gemmatimonadota bacterium | reverse complement strand
GCCCTCCCCCAATTGGCAGTACTTGTATCCGCCTCCGACCACGTAGGCGTCGAGCAGGTCGTGTTCGACCATTGAAAAGGGCACCACGTTCAGTGCGTGGTAGGCGTCGACCAGGAGTGGAATTCCGCGCTGCCGGCACGCGGCACTGAGGTGGCCGATTCCGGGCACGATGTGGGCGTTGCCGAACAGGACCGCGGATATCATCACCGCCCCGGTACCATCGTCGAGGGCCTCGGCCACGCGCCCGGCCAAGGTCGCGGCGGGCAGCGCCGCCACGCGAGTGACGGCAAGCCCCTCCTCTTCCAACCGGTCGAGTTGCCGCCGCATCGAATGGAATTCGCCGTCGGTGGTGACGATGCGAGGGCGGTCCCTCAGAGGTAGGGCCGACAGGAAACGAATGAGTAATTCGTGAGTATTCTGCCCCAACGCCATGGCGCCGTATTCAGGGTCGTCTCCCAACAGGCGCCGGTATCCCGCGCGCACCAGTTCGGCCTGCTCGAAAGCAGGACCCCACTTTTCGTCGACGTAACTGGCGGCATCCTGCCAGGCGCGCAGTTGGCCATCAGCGCATACGTCCGGCCACGCCTGGTGGGAGTGACCCGTGAGCAGGCACCGTTCGGTAACGCGGAACCGGCTGTAGGCGGGAGCCAGCGCGTTTGGTTCGTCGTAGAGGGTCTGTGGTTTCATGGCCGAAGCTACAACTCGGTGCGGATGGCCCACAAATCCGGGAACGCATCGTGAAACAGTGTGGATTTCAAGTACTCGGCGCCGCTCGATCCACCGGTGCCGCGTTTCGTGCCTATGGTGCGTTGGACCATCTTCACGTGGCGGTAACGCCACTCTTGAACGCCTTCGTCGAGATCGACCAGTCGCTCGCACAGATGCATGGTGGTCGGGTGATTGCGGTATATGTCGATCAACGTAACCTGGAATTCCGGTGACGGTTCTATCGGCTGGGTCACGTCACGCGTGAAGAGCTCGTCGGGTACCGAGTGGCCGGTGCGGGACAGATAGTGCAGGACCGCGTCCCACACCGTCTCTTCCTGGTACCGGAGTTCGAGCGTCTCCCGGCCCGCGCTGCCCTCCGGAAAATTGTCGATAGCGCTGCGGCGCTTGGCCCCCAGGGCAAACTCGAACTCGCGGAACTGCAGCGACTGGAACCCGCTGCCGGACGCGAGCCGATCGCGGAAGGTCAAATAGTCGATCGGCGTTATCGTCTCCAACACGTCGATCTGTGAGAAGGCAGGTCGTCATCGCCGAGTCGCTGGCGCAGATAGTCCAACTCGTGGAGGATTTCCTTGAACCAGAGTTCGTATACTTGATGGATGATTATGAACAGGAGTTCGTCGTGTTCGGGGCCGTCGGACCTCGGCTGCTGCGCGCCCAGTACCCGATCGAGCTGCAGGTATTGGGCGTACATGAGGGCCATGGAACCGTCCGGTTGCTGGTCGGGCTTGGGCGTCATCGTTCTCTCGGTGTGTACTGGTTCAGCACGGCGTAGGGCTCCGGCCAGGCCAACTCGTGCCCCAGGGCCTGGGCCGCGTGCCTGGTCCAGTATGGATTCCACAGATGGGCTCGGGCCATCACTACCAGGTCTGCACGCCCGGCCGCGAGAATGCTGTTGGCGTCTTCATACGACGATATGTTGCCTACGGTCATAGTCGGGATGTCCACTTCCAGCCTTATCCGATCGCTGAACGGCGTCTGGAACTGCCGTCCGTACACCGGTGCAGCGTCGGGAACTGTCTGGCCCGCGGACACGTCAACGATGTCGCACTCGTGCTCCTTGAGCAACCGGGCCACGGCCACCGCGTCCTCCGGCGTGGTACCTCCCGGTGCCCAATCGACGGCGGAGATCCTTACCGACATCGGCTTTGACTGCGGCCACGCCGCTCGCACTGCATCGAAAACCTCGAGCGGGAACCGCATTCGGTTCTCCACCGATCCACCGTACTCGTCGGTCCGCTGGTTGGTCAATGGCGAGATGAACGAAGCCAACAAGTAGCCGTGCGCCAGATGTACTTCCAGCAAATCGATGCCCGCCGAATCAGCCAACGAGGCGGCCCGGACGAAATCATCCCGCACCTTGTCCATGTCGGCCCGCGTCATCTCTCGCGGCGTTTGACTGCCTTCCTCCCAGGGGATGGCGGACGGAGCCAACAAGGGCCAATTACCATGCTCCAGCGGCACGTCCATTCCCTCCCACGGCGCCTTGGTCGATCCCTTGCGTCCCGCATGTCCCAGTTGCATGCCGATGGCAGCGTCGCTGTTGCCGTGTACGAAATCGGAAATGCGGCGCCAAGCTTCGGCATGCTCCTCACGATACATCCCGGTGCAGCCCGGCGATATGCGAGCGTCGGCCGAAACGTCGGTCATTTCGGTCATGACCAACCCGGCTCCGCCAATGGCCCGCGATCCCAGGTTAACCAGGTGCCAATCGTTGGGCATGCCCTCGTCGGCTGAATACTGGCACATGGGTGACACTACGATCCGGTTCGGCAGCAGGAGGTCCCGGAGCTTGAGCGGCGTGAACATCGGGGGCGGCGCCGGCTCGGTTGGGACTACCGCGCCTGACTGGACGGCGGCAACTCCAGCGAACCAGCG
>JBDHMR010000598.1:0-2643 GCA_039656035.1 Gemmatimonadota bacterium | reverse complement strand
CCGACTCGAGCCAGGTGCCCGCAAGCGCCACCCAGCTCCAACCGATCATGGCGCCAAAGGCTAACGAAATGACCTCCCTGCGCCTCAGAACTCGAATCAGATGACCCTGTTGCTCTACCATTTTGAATCCGGAAATCGAATTGTCATAGGGTCTGAGGGTCTTCCTTCTAGACGACGGCGCGCGAAATCCGCGCCGCCGATGTTGTCGAGCATCTGATCGTCGCGACCGACGTCACGGGTGGCGTGATCGAGAGAAACCTCTCATTCCTACGAGGCTCGAGCCTACCATCTCCGCCATGGCGGGGCGGCTAGTCGTCAGGTGGCGTCCAGCAACGCCCGGGGCGGGTGCGACGAGCGCCACATGGGTGTCGGGTAGACCCGGGCGGTTACCCGCCCAGGCCCCCCACAGATCCGGACGTGCGGAATTCCCGCATCCGGCTCTTCAGGCACATGGGTTCGCTGCGCAGCGTTAGGCCGTCGCGCACCTACTGGTTTTCCCAGCTCAGCTATCTGATGCAGTTTTGTCGAGACGGTTCTGAGGTCCAAAGCCCTCGCCATCTGTCCCTCCATCGGTCCCATGCCCCGGCGGCGCCCCCTTCCCTCCTCCGGGTCCCTTTAGGTTCGGTTCCCCGGACTCATTGGTACTATGAGGCGCTCCGACTTCCTGCCATCCGTCCCGGGGGGCTCGTTGACTCGCCCGTCGGTACCGGCCCGCACTCTTCTCTTCGCTCCCTCCCGTGGCGAGTGCTACCGCGGAAGGGCCAGGGTTTTGGTCTGCCGGTTCCCAGTACCGGCGGTTTTTGGCTCGGAGACGGTAGGGTCTCCCAGGTTCCTGGCGGACCTTCGATCGCATGCCCTGCTTCATCCAAACTCCGGCGGACCCGCGGTGCCAGGCCAATTCGGCACCAACGGTGTTGCCTTCCCACACCAGACACAGGGTCGGCGTCCACAAAAAGTGATTTCGGAGCTATCCACACAGCCTACGACCTCGCTGTCTACGCTTCACCGCTTCGGTTACCCCCACGGCGCAAGACTCGCTTCCGGCTGGCGGCCACCCTTGGCCGAACGGGACTCTCACCCGCAAGGTCCGACCGGAAAGTCTCAGAAACTCCGCTGTCTTCTACAGACTTACGTCATCTCTTCCCCCTTCCCCAGGCTTAACCTGGCGCACGCCTGGCACCGTTTCGAGCGAGGATCTACTCGTTCTTATTGCCTTGGTCGAGAGCCTGATACTCCGCCTGAAGCTTCCGGTCGGCGGAAGCGGCGGCGTCGCGGCCCTGAGATTCCTGGACCCTGGCGCGGAGGCCGTAGGCCCGGGCTATCCCGGCCCAGTTCTCGATTGGGAGGAGGATCTCCAGGGCCGTGTCGAGGGCGGCAAGCTGATCCTCCGGCTCGGCCAGGGTGAGCCCCGCCATAGCCAGCTCCGCTTTCAAGATCCAGTACCATCCGAGGCCCTGTTTGAAATCGAAGCCCTCTCCCGCCTCGAAGAGCGGGCGCGATCGCTCGATGTAGTCGAGGCCTCTGTCGGCCTCTCCGCTGCTCAGCAGGGTGGCCCCGAGGTTCATGTACGTCCTGGCGAGGGTGAGGTCTTCGCCGGAGCTGCGCGCACAGAACAGCTCTTTCTCTCCCGCCTTCAAAGCATCTTCCTTCCTGCCGAGCTGACGCAGGACGTTGCCCATGCGGAGATAGGCGTAGGCGAGGACCCGGTAGCGCTCCGCGTGCGCGGGACCCTGTGGGTCGGTCTTAAGGCCCTCGAGGCCGGCGGCCACCGCCTGGTACTGCCCCAACGCCTCCTCCAGCCTTCCCTTCTTCTCGAGCCTGTCCAAAGCGGCATCGATTTGGTTCTCCGCCTCGGCTAGGTCTTGCGTTGTTTCCGGCGTTGGGGTCTGGGCGATCGCGGCGGAAACAGATAGGACTATTGCGGCGGCGACAAACTTCCAGGGTTGGAACTTCATTCTCCACCTTTGTATTTCGAGGCATCAGGTCATGCCACTCCTCTTTCAAACGGCTGACACGCCGCCTTGTTAACAGATGAGATGGGTGCCACGTTCACCATTGCACCAATGATGGATGAGGGCCAGGCTACATTATTGTGACGTTCGGATTGGACGGCTTGCCCGGGTGTAGTTCTCGACCGACTACTGGCGTGAGTGGTGGTCCGGCTTCGCCTTCGGCTACGCCGTGACAATTCTTGTTCGAACAAGAATTGGTGGGCCGCCCGGGACTCGAACCCGGGACCACCGGATTAAAAGTCCACTGGGAACTCAATGGTCACGGTACTTTTCAGCACCCCCATAGCCCGATCCTAACCCGCCTCGAAGATCTCGAATTCCCTCCGTCTCGGAGGCCGCAACCGAGTACCCATGCCCGCAGCACGAGTGCCCAGTCCGCAGTTCCGAAGAACCTGACTCTCAATGAACTGGCGGAGCCACCAACTCCGGGGCTTTGGATGGCACCTATCGCTGGCATCGTTTCAAAGAGGGCGACCTGGACGCTGATTGCCATCCCTGGATTCGCAAGACGGGTGCTGGCGCTAAAAAGCTGGAGGACCCAATCAGCCACCCGGTTCGACGGTGAACGGGTAGTCGGCGGTCCGTCGAACACCGTTGTGCATCGCCAGCTCCATGTGCGCGGTGTAGGCAC
>JBDHMR010000597.1:0-2600 GCA_039656035.1 Gemmatimonadota bacterium | reverse complement strand
CAGGGACGGCGCCTCCAGTTGCTCAAGGCCGAAACAGTGTCCACTGCCCCGGCAGCGGACGAGGAGTTCGAACGACGGCAGAACGTGGCCAATGTCCGGACAGCTCTCGCCACCCTGAGCGACCGCGACCGCGAGGCCCTCCTCCTCAAAGCGGAAGGCTACAACTACAAGGAAATCGCCGACACGCTCGGCCTGGCCAAGAGCGCCGTGGGCACCACGCTGGCGCGCGCCCGCAGACGGCTGGTCGAGGCGTATCGACAGACAGACGAAGGACGAGATCATGTCGCACGTTGAAGAAGGCACCCTGCACGCCATGTTGGATGGCGAACTAGCCAGCGAGGAAGTGGCGAGCCTCAAAGCGCACTTGGATACATGTGCTCAGTGTCGTGCTCTGCTGGACGAGGTCAAGGAGTTCGTGGCCGAGGCTGATACGCTGATCGTGTCTCTGGATGAGCACACTGCCCCTGCTGAGGAAGGCGGTCGGGCGGACGGGCGGTCAGGCGGTCCTCATTCGCGTCCTTGGTATCGTCAGCCCCAATTCCTCGCTGCGGCCGCCACCATCACGCTGGCAATCGGCGCCGGCCACATAGGATTTACACTCCGGAGTCAGGGCATGCTCAACGACCAGCCCGAGTTGGTGTCCGAGGCGGACTCGAGGGCAGCGGGGCAGCGGGGCAGCGAGGCGGCAGAGGCAGTGGGGGCAGTGGAACAGCTGCGAGCTGACGCAGGGAAAGAACAGACCGCCAAGGATGAAATCTCGGCGGGCGCCGGGGAAGCTCGACAACGCGCTGAACCATCGGACGTGGCCTTGGAATCAGAAGAATCCGACCCTGCCCCCGCAGCTCTCGCTGCCCCCGCTGCCCCCGCCGACAGCTCCGCTGTCCCCGGTCGCCGAATCGCCAACGAGGGCAATGTCCCTGCCCCCGCGGCCCCCGCTGACCGCGCCGCCCTCGCCGACGCCGAAGGCGGCCTAGACGAAGCCATGAGCCAATTGGGCGCTTCAATCAAGATGATCGACGGGCGTCGCCCAATTCGCATCGAGCAGGAAGCGGCCCCCGCCCTGGAAGGAGCTACCGCCACCGGTGGCATGGTACGAGTGGTCTACCAGGACGAAGAGGACCGCGAGTTCGTACTGGAACAGGTGAAGGTGTCGTTCGACAACGACGCGGCAGACGACAAACGCAACCAACCAGCCGAGGCACACAAAGTCGCCGCATTCGCCGACCGCGACGCGTTCCTGCGCGTCACCCCCAACGACACGGTCATCTCCGCCGAAACCGATTCCACAATCCGCATCTGACGAGGAGTTCTTGAGGGAGATGATGGGGCGGATCAGATAGGAGGGAAAAGAGGGCTAAGAGGGACAAGAGGGCTAAGAGGGGAAAAAACGTCTTAGCCCTATCAGCCCTCTCAAGACCTGCGCACTCCTCCTTTTCGGTATAGCTTCTCGACATGCTGTCCCTATCCTGTCTCGGCCCGCTCGAGTTGATCGACAGCGGTGAGAGCGACTGCGAGGCGGTGCTGCGCCAACCCAAGCGCTTGGCTCTCCTGGCGTATCTGGCGTGCCAGCATCCCGGACGTTATTACCGGCGCGATCAGCTCATGGCCATGTTCTGGCCCGACCTGGACCAATCGCACGCGCGCGCGTCTTTGCGGCGGGCCGTCCACTTCTTGCGTCGGGCGTTGGGCGATGACGTTCCCACCGGGCGGGGCGACGACGAACTGGCGATCCCTGAAAGTGCCATTACCTGCGACGTAATTCGCTTCCGCAAAGCGCTGTCCGATGGCCACCACGAAACCGCCCTCGATATCTATCGGGGCGATTTCCTGGCCGGGGTGTTCGTCACCTCGGCACCGGCGTTCGAAGAGTGGATGGAAGAGCAACGTGGTCACCTGCGAGCTGAAGCGGCGAAGGCGGCCTGGACCCTGGCCGAGCGACTGGAGGCTGAGGCTCCCGAGCGGGCCAAGTCCTACGCCGCGATGGCGGTGACGATGGATCCGTACGACGAGGCGTCGCTTCGCCGCCAGCTGGCTCTGTTCGATCGTCTGGGCGACCGCTCCGGCGCGGTGCGAGCCTACGAAGAGTTCGCCACACGCTACCGGGCCGACCTGGAGCTGGAGCCGGCCGTCGAGACCCAGCAACTGGTCACTTCCATTCGCACCAGCGGGCCGCGCATTCAGCGGCTCAAGTCACGGGAGCCGGCGACGGCGCCGCAGGTGGTCGCCATCTTCCCGTTCGTGGTCAGAGCGCCGGACAACTTGGCTTATCTGCGGGAAGGGATGGTCGACCTGCTCACCACCAAACTGGACGGTGCCGGCGCGCTCCGGGGTGCTGACCCCCGGGTGGTGCTTACCACGGTGGCCCCCGACGACGGAGGCGAAATTGGCATCGACCGCGCCAAGGAGTTGGCCGCCCGGCTGGAGGCCCAGCTATTCCTCTTGGGAAGCGTGGTGGTGGCCGGCGACTCGATGCAACTCAACGCCTCGCTGTACAATGCCGCGGGCAAGCTGCTCCACAGGGCCGAGGCCGTGGGCGAAGCCGAGTCGGAGATGTTCGAGCTAGTGGATCTTCTTGCCCGGCAGATCCTGGCGTCGCAGGG
>JBDHMR010000596.1:0-2291 GCA_039656035.1 Gemmatimonadota bacterium | reverse complement strand
AACTGACTCGCAAAGATCTGGACATGATCGTCATCAACGACGCTCTCGAGCCCGGCGCCGGATTCGAGGTGGATACCAACCGGGTGACCATCATCGAACGCGACGGCCGGTTGACCGAGTGTCCCCTACAGACCAAGGCCGGGGTGGCCGAGGCCATTCTCGACGTCGTGGAGCGCCATCGTGTCTCTCAGAAAGCGGTATCTGGAGCAACAAATTGAGTTGGGGGGAGCGGAACTCATTCTTTCGAGCCCTGTGACACCGTCTTCACCTCCTGAACCACCCGTCGAACAGGGTGACGACGGCCCAGGGTGGCTCCGTGATGCGCCGCCGATCCCCGGACCGGGCATCACAGTCGAGCTTCCCGCCGCCACGTTGTTGGATGGCGGTCCCAACGACCTGGAGACCCTGGATGCAGTGGCCAAAGCCGTGGCCGGATGCACTTCATGTCCCCTGTCAGCAGGCCGGACCAAGACGGTGCCGGGGGAGGGGGATCCGCACGCCAGGTTACTGCTAGTCGGGGAAGGGCCTGGGGCCAAAGAGGATGCCACGGGCCGCCCCTTTGTTGGTCGTGCCGGGGAGTTGCTCAACGACATCCTTGAGGCTATAAATATCTCCCGCGAAAGTGTTTTCATCGCGAACATCGTGAAGTGCCGGCCTCCCAAGAATCGGAAGCCCTTGCCGGACGAAGTGGCAGCCTGCCTTCCGTACCTACAGCGCCAAGTAGCACTCATCCAGCCTAAGGTGATTCTGGCCCTGGGTGGGACCGCCGCCGAGAATTTGCTCGGCGTGCGGAGGAGCTTGGGACAGATGCGGGGTCAGGTCCACTCCTACGGGGGCATCCCTCTCGTGGTGACGTACCATCCCGCCGCGCTCCTGCGGAACCCGAATTGGAAGAAGCCGACCTGGGATGACGTCCGTATCGCCCGACAGCTCCTCGACCGCTGATCCTTACGTAGGGCGGGCCGCTCCGTGGAACAACGACGCGGAGCAGGCCGTGCTCGGTGCCGTGGTGCTCGATCAGGACGCCGCACTGCGCGCCTCGGAACTCCTCGAAGACTGGATGTTCTATCGCGAGGGGCACCGGCGGTTGTTCCGCACCATGCTGGCCATGACGGAGCAACACACCGTCATCGATCACGTCACGCTGCGCGACGAATTGACGCGCCGGGGGGAGTTGGACGAAGCCGGCGGGGTGGAGTACATCGCCGAGCTGGTCGACGCGGTGCCCACCGCGGCCAATCTCGAGTTCCACGCCAAGATCATCCGCGACAAGGCGATTCTCCGCAGGCTCATCGAAACGTCCACCACAGTGATCTCGGAGGCCTACCAGGGCACCTCCACGGCCAGCGATCTTCTCGACCTGGCCGAATCGCGCATCTTCCAGATATCGCAGGACCGTGGCGACGAGGGGTTCAGGCGACGAGGGGTTCACCCGCATCAAGGAGATGCTGTGGCCCACGATGGAGCGGATAGAAACGCTCCACAAGGCGCAGAAAACGGTTACCGGAGTTGCCAGCGGTTTCGCAGATTTGGACGAAATGACCGCGGGATTTCAGCCGGGGGAAATGGTCATCGTTGCAGCCCGCCCCTCGATGGGAAAGACGGCCTTCTGCCTGAACGTCGCCACGCACGCGGCGGCGGAAGACGGCACGGGCATCGCCATCTTTTCACTGGAAATGTCCAAGCCGGCACTGGTACAACGCATGCTGTGCGCCGAGGCAATGGTCGACAGTCAGAAGGTGCGCCGAGGGTCGCTCAGGGATTCCGACTTCACCCAACTGGCACGCGCGGCCGGCATTCTGCAGAATTGCTCTATCTGGATCGACGATACGCCGTCCTTGAGTCTGCTCGAGATGCGTTCCAAGGCGCGCCGCCTCAAGGCCGAGTCCGACGTGGGATTGGTGATCGTGGACTACCTGCAGCTGATGCGCGGCCCGGAGAAATCTGAAAACCGGGTCCAGGAAATCTCGGAGATTTCGCGCTCGCTCAAGGCGTTGGCGAAGGAACTCAATGTTCCCGTCATGGCCCTGTCGCAGTTGTCTCGCGCCTCCGAGCAGCGTGGGGGAGATCGGCGCCCCATTTTGTCCGACCTGCGCGACTCCGGCGCAATCGAGCAGGACGCCGACGTCGTCATCTTCATTCATCGGCCGGAGATGTACGAGGGGCCGGTCGACAAGGACGGCAACAGTCTCGAAGGGAAGGCGGAAATCATCGTCGGCAAGCACCGGAATGGCCCCACGGGCACCCTGGATCTCTTTTTCCAGAAATCGTGCACACGCTTCCGCGATCAT
>JBDHMR010000595.1:0-2296 GCA_039656035.1 Gemmatimonadota bacterium | reverse complement strand
CGGCTGTTCAAGAATAAATGGTCCACCGGCCTGTCACTGTCGGTGGAGCAGAACGAGGAATTGAACCTCGACCTGCGGCAGATCACGGGCTTGGGAGTCGGCTATGCCGTGACCCGCACCAACGACCACACCCTATTCTTGAATAGTTCGTTGTTGGCCACCAACGAGAAGTACAGCACATCCCCTGATGGTACTACCAGCCTGGAAATCCTCTTCGGGGCCGACTTCGAGGCGTTCCGCTTCGATTCGCCCAAGCTGGATTTCACGAGCCGCCTGACGGTGACACCGAGCATCTCGAACCTGGGCCGTGTCCGTACGCAATGGGATTTTCGCGCCAGCTACGAACTCGTTTCCGATTTCTTTCTGGGGCTCAAGGGGTTTCTAACGTACGACAGTCGTCCCCCGACCGAGGACGCGGTGAAGGCTGACTACAGTGTGAATTTCACCATCGGATGGTCCTGGAGTTGACCGGCCGCCCTTCACGGATGTCCAACCAGGAGTTACTGTAGCCGGGCCATGACTAGAGAAATCAAACGCGCTTACCGTATCCTCGGGTTGCCGGCCGGTGCCTCGAGCGACGACATCAAGAGCGCCTATCGCGACCTGGCCCAGGTGTGGCACCCGGACCGTTTCAGTCACTCCGACCGGCTGAAGGAAAAAGCCGAGCGCAACCTCACGCGCATCAATGAGGCGTTCCAGGCCCTCAAGGACTACCAGCCGCCGGCCAACATCGATCCCGAATCGATCCTGAGCACCACCATGAGCGCCGTACTCGACATGGGCGACATGATGCAATCTCGAGTCATCAACCGCGAGCGGGTTCGGCGAACAGCCCGCCCGGCTCCGGTGCGCCCAACGGGCCAGCCGAGTACCCGGCGCCGGTCGAAGGTGATGGGGCTGGAGGAGTGGGAGAAGACGGGAGTCCTGAAACAGCACAAGTCTCCCCGGCGCCGGAGGTGGATTTGGGTCGTGGCGCTCGTCCTCATCGTCGGGGCCGCCGGCGTGATCCTGGCTCTTGCCCCGGCCGCGAGGCGGTTTCTCTTCGGGCCCTGACGGCCTCCCGGCTATTCCGCTCCGGTCCCCGATCGGTAGATTGGGCACTCCCTCACAACAAGCCAGCCATGAAGCCACCGTCACTGACCCTCGGCCTCGAGGAAGAGTACCAGATCATCGATCCCGAGACCCGGGAACTCAAGTCCTACATCTCCGAGATCCTGGAAGACGACCGGGTCATGATTCGGGAACTGAAGCCCGAGTTGCACCAGTCGATCGTCGAAGTCGGTACCAAGGTCTGTCATACACCGGCTGAGTTGCGGGACGAGTTGGTCCGTCTGCGGCGGATCGTGATCGACAAGACGGCGGAAAGTGGACTGCGCATCGCCGCGGCGGGGAGCCATCCGTTTTCTTCATAACCCAGCTCGATCGTTACGCCGGTGTGCGAGAGGATCTCCAGGAAGTGGCCCAACAGACGCTGGTGTTCTGCATGCACGTGCACGTAGGCATCGAGGATCGTGAGTTCATGATCGATACCATGAACGTGGTCCGGTACTTCCTGCCGCACCTTCTGGCTTTGTCCACTAGTTCTCCGTTCTGGATGGGGCGCAATACCGGACTCAAGTCCTACCGCAGCATCATCTGGAACAACTTTCCGCGCACGGGCATCCCGCGCACGTTCGAGTCCTGGTCTGAGTACGAGCAGTTGGTGGATACCATGGTCAAGACGGGTTCGATGGAGGAGGGATCCAAGATCTGGTGGGACCTAAGGCACCACTGGAAGTACCCGACCCTCGAATTCCGCGTCTGCGACATCTGCACCCGCGTGGACGAGGCCATCTGTCTGGCGGCACTGTTTCAAGCGATAGTGGCGAAGCTGTGGAAACTGCGGCGGGATAATCTGACCTTCCGGTCCTACCCGCTCGAACTGATTCAGGAGAACAAGTGGCGGGCCGTCAGATACGGGCTGGACGGCAAGCTGATCGACTTCGGCAAGCAACAGGAAATCCCGGCTCGCGACCTGATCCGCGAGATCGTGGAGTGGTTCGTCGATGACGTGGTGGATGATCTGGGAAGCCGGCGCGAGGTAGAGTATGCCTTTACCATTCTCGACGAAGGCACCAGCGCCGACCGGCAAGTGGCCGTGTTCGAACGCACCGGCGATCTCAAGGATGTGGTGGACCATCTAATCGCTGAAACGTCGGATGGGGTTGTGGAGTAACCTGTCCGCCGTTGCGCGCGTCCATCCTGAATTGCTGCCAGGCAGGGCCGACTGCCGGGGCGGGATGCGTGCAGAGGGCGA
>JBDHMR010000594.1:0-2176 GCA_039656035.1 Gemmatimonadota bacterium | reverse complement strand
TTCCCGGAGGCATCCTGCGCCTGGATGGCGGAGTGGGAGGTCCAGGAACCGCTTACGGACGAAGTCTCGGACCCATTACGGTTCTTCACCAGAAACTGGCCGTTTCCCCTGATCAGGAAGTAGCTGTATCGCTGGTCATCCTGCTGGAGGTGTGAGCCACCGAGGATGAGGCCGTAGGCCTCCGCGTGGCGCGGTGCCTGCGTCTGGGTGAAAGTGACGTTCACGGTGTAGGCTCCCTGGGCTGCATCCGCCTCGCGATAGAAAATGGTACGGGGCCCCAAGGTGACGTGATATCCCTGACCCATGGCGACGAACTTGACCTGATCCTGATTGGTGCCCTTGTCGGTTCGAATCGCCCAACCGGCGGGGAGAGTGCCACCTCCGGCCACCCCCTGGTCGGGGTCGTGCTCCTGGGCCGGGAGTGTGGTTACTCCCAGCAGAGTAATTGCGGCAATACAGGTTGCGGTTCTCATGGTTTCCTCCGGCTATGGGCTATGACAACATCAGGGACGGCCCGGCCCCCGGTTGGTTGCGGGATGTTCCAGGGCTGAGTACTGTACGACGGTTCAATCTTCCAGGTTTACTCGGGAAGGCAAGTCATGCATTGGATTGTCATTATTCTGGCGGGTATGGGTGCCGCTATGTTGTTGACCGCCTTGGCGTTCGTGTCTGCGCTGATCGGCGTTCTGGTCAACTTCATGATCCTGCTGTATTCGGGACCCCTGATCGACGCCCGTTTTCCCGAGAAGTCCCAGGGCTAGGTCGCGCCTCGAGCCACTACGGGTCAGGCGCCCCGCTGCATCCCCACCAGATTCCTGTCCTACCCTCCCCGGTCTGTCACATCTCGCATACATTAGGGTCCCTGGTTCCGGACCCGGCACATGAGTGCACTTCCCTTTGGTGGGGGTCGGGTCCAGGGTGACAGGCCAGAAGCTGTAACCTGTTGCACGACAAGGCGGTCGAACAACAGTGGCCGCCTCGGATACAGCTGAAACAGCCGTTGGAGAACTCGCAACTCCACGGGAGTGTTCTCCGTACATCTACGGAGTCAATGGCCCTCCCCCTTGGAAATGCTGGTTAGAGGGCTCCTACGCAACAGCAAGACGGGAACGAGTACCATGATTCTGTCCGATACTTCAATCAAGCGGCCGGTGCTGGCGACCATGATGAGCCTGGCGCTGGTGCTGTTCGGTGTCATCTCGTACAACCGGCTTTCGGTGCGGGAATTCCCTGATATCGACCCCCCCATCGTCTCGGTGTCTACCATCCTGCCCGGGGCCAACCCACGGGTGGTCGAGTCGGCGGTGACGGATATCCTCGAAGAGGAACTGGCCACGCTCGAAGGCCTGCGGACGCTCACCAGCATCAGTGGCGAGCAGAGCAGCAACATCACGCTCGAGTTCACCCTGGAGCGGGACATCGAGACTTCCGCGCAGGACGTCCGGGAAAAGGTGGCCCGGGTCAGGAACCGTCTTCCCCGGTACTCGAGCCGGTGGTGGCCAAGCAGGACGCTGACGCGCAACCGTTTTATTGGCTGGCGCTCTCGGGCCAGGGCTACAGTCTTCTTCAACTATCAGACATCGGCGACCGGCTGGTGAAAACGCGGTTGCAGACCATTTCCGGCGTCGGGCGGGCGTTCATCGCGGGCGAGCGGCGGTATTCCATGCGGGTATGGCTGTCGCCCAGGGAACTGGCCGCGCGTGGGTTGACGGTGCAGGACGTGGAGGAGGCCATCCGCTCCCGCAACGTGGAAATCCCCTCGGGCCGGATCGAGTCGAGCCAGCGGGAATTCACCGTCCGCTCGATGGGAGAACTCAAGACTCCCGATCAGTTCGCCAACATCACCGTGGCCAATCAGAACGGCAGCCTGGTAAAACTCCGCGATCTGGCCGTAGTCGAGCTTGGGCCGAGAAACGAGCGGAGTTATCTGCGCTTCCAGGGAGACCCTGCCGTGGGCGTGGGCATCGTGCGCCAGTCCAAGGCCAACATGGTGGACGTAGCCGACGCCATTCGAGCAGCGCTCCCCGAAATCCAGGCCATGCTTCCGCCCGGGATCAGCATCGGCACGGCGTTCGACAGCTCGGTATTCGTGAAGCGATCGATCCGCGAGACGATGTATACGCTGGGGTTGGCCGCGGTGCTCGTGGTGATCATCATCTTCGTATTTCTCCGGAAC
>JBDHMR010000593.1:0-2913 GCA_039656035.1 Gemmatimonadota bacterium | reverse complement strand
AAGCGCCAACCCAGTGAGTCGCATCGCCATCGCCCTCTATCGGCCGGTACTCCACTGGACCCTGCGAGGACGCAACTGGGTGGTGCTGGGTGCGGCGGCAGTGATCGTGCTGACCGTCTGGCCACTCCGTCAGTTGGGCAGCGAATTCATGCCTCCACTGAACGAAGGCTCACTCATGTACATGCCCAACTCCATTCCGGGCGTGTCGATTGCGACCCAACGCAGGTTGCTGCAGAAGCAGGACAGTATCCTGATGACGTTCCCCGAAGTCGAGTCGGTGTGGGGCAAGGCGGGTCGGGTCCAGAGCGCGACAGACCCGGCTCCGATGTCAATGGTGGAAACGATCGTCAACCTGCGCGATCCGGCGGACTGGCCCGAACCGCTCACCCAGGATCAACTCATCGCCAAGATGGACCGCGCGCTGCGCTTCCCCGGATTGATCAACAGTTGGACAATGCCGATCAAGAACCGGACGGACATGCTTTCGACCGGCATCCGCACCACGTTGGGGATCAAGATCTTCGGCCCGGACCTGGCCACCATCGAGTCCATCGGCGCCGAGTTGGAGGAACTGCTGGCCCCGGTGCCGGGCACGGCAAGTATCTATGCCGAGCGCTCGTTTGGCGGCCGCTATCTCGACATCGTTCCCGATCGGGAGGCGCTCGCCAGATACGGTCTCGCCGTGGGTGATGTGCAGGAGACGATCGCTACCGTCCTCGGCGGGCGGAACATCACCACCATGGTAGAGGGCCGGGAACGGTACCCGGTACAAGTGCGCTACGCCAGAGCATTTCGGGAAAATCCCGACCGGCTGGACCGTATTCTCGTTGGCACTCCAGCCGGGTTCCAGGTACCGCTCACCCGGCTCGTGGATGTGCGGTACGCCACCGGGGCGCCGATGATCAAGAGCGAGAACGGCCAATTGGTCGGTACCGTGTTCATCGACGTCAGGAACCGTGATGTGGGCGGCTATGTGGCCGAAGCACGAGAGTTGGTCGAAAACAGCATCACCCTGCCGCCCGGGTACCGCCTGCAGTGGAGCGGCCAGTACGAAGCGATGCAGCGGGTCGCCCGCAGACTGTACGTGGCCGTACCGCTCACCCTCGCCATCATCGCGTTGTTGCTGTATTTCAATTTCGGCAACGTGGTGGAGGTCGGCATCGTCATGCTGTCGCTGCCGTTTGCACTCGTCGGGGGCGTCTGGTTACTCTGGCTCCTGGACTACAACCTCTCGGTAGCGGTAGCTGTCGGCTTCATCGGTCTCGCGGGATTGGCGACCCAGACAGGCATGATCATGTTGCTAGACCACGGCGCGGTAGCACGGGTGCGGCCCAAATTGATGACCGTCGTCGCGATCATGGCCGGCCTCATGCCGCTCATGTGGGCCCACGGGACCGGGGCATCGGTGATGCAGCGAATCGCAGCTCCCATGGTAGGCGGGATGCTGACCTCGACGGTGTTGACGCTAGTGGTGATTCCGGTGCTGTACTACTTGTGGCGGCGGAGAAGCCTACCGAGGGATGAACAACTCAAGTAGGCGTAGACGGAACTACAGCAGGGAACGTTTATCAAGTAGTGCACTGGAATTCCGGGAATGGGATGTGGGATCGCTCCAATCGTCCTCTCCCGGAATTTCGGATTCCTGAAGTCCGGGGATCCCACCCCCTAGTCTTCTCCCGTACCTTCCATCTCCGCCTCCCAATTCCGCACCACGATTGTCTCGAGCCCATCGATTCCACTGTTCGTCTGAATCATGATGAACCCCTGGTCGTCGGGGAGGACCTCGTAGCGGGCGTGCCACACGTTGTTGAAGTACTGGCCGACCCGAAACAGGGGCCGGCGGGCACGCACGGCAAAGGACGGATCGGTCCTGACTTCGGCTACCATCAGGTTCACCGGACTCTTGTAGAACAGTTCTCGTCCGCTGTGAGCCCACATCGGTTCCGTTCCGCCTTCGGTAGAGACCTGCCACACGGCACCGCTGGATGCATCGGGAAACGGCCTGACGTACACCTCGTCTGTGTTCGATTCGTTGGAGACGTAGGCTACCCAGCGGCCGTCCGGCGAGATCTTCGGGGCACGGTTCTCGGTCCCGGCACCCGTAGGGAACAGCTCCGCTTGGTCGAGCGCCGTCATCCTGGTGACGGTGAGGTCGAGATTGTCGGCCACCGACGCGTTCCCTTCCCGAAGGAGGACATGATCGCCATCGGGGGCGAACTGCACTTCGAACTGGATCCCCGGCCGTTCGAGCAATGGCTCCGCCATCCCGGAGCCGTCGGCCAGCTGCCAGTAGATGTCCCTGTGGTTCACATCTTCGAGCTGCCGCGAGAACGCCACGTGGCGGCCATCGGCGGTCCACGTCGGGTAGGTGTTGATGCTCTGGAACGTCAGGCGCGCCAGGATGCTATCGCCCATTTCCAATATATGAATGTCCCCGCCGTCGGCTGATCCACTGATGGTTTCGACCGCCAACCTGGTGCCGTCGGGCGAAAGAGCGATGGCATTGTAGGCCCCCGGCGGGGTAGGAAGCTGGGTAGCGTTGCCCTCCCGATCCACGAATGAAAGAACGGACCCCGAGAGTTGGCCTGCCCCCACCTGGTACAGGAGCGTGCCGTCTGACGCGAGGGAATAGAACGCAGTCCCGAAACCGGGTTGCCACAAATCCTGGGCCACGGGGCGGGCCGGCCCGGTCAACTCCATCTTGTCCTGATCGAACTCGGCAGCGAGCAGTGTCCCATTGGAGGTGGCGTAGAACAGATGCCCTGACGGTGAGTACTTGCCGCTCATGCCGGTGGTCAGCGTTCGGAAGTCCCCCGTCTCCAGATCGAGCACCCCGATCTGGTGCTGGTCCTCCGTATCCTGCAGCAGCGTGACGATGAGGCCCTTGCCATTGGGGAGTAAGTGTGGATGCGC
>JBDHMR010000592.1:0-2401 GCA_039656035.1 Gemmatimonadota bacterium | reverse complement strand
TACTGGAACGTCAGGCCCGGGGTTTCGACATTGGCCGGAGCGTTGCCGGTACTGGGAGTCTCATCCGGCAGGGGTTGCTCAGTGGGAGCAGTTTTTGGTGGAGGCTCAGTCTCCTCGGGCACGGGCACCGGTATCGGGACCGGTTGTTCTTGCTTGCGAACCTGCGGCTCGGGCGGCGCCTCCGGCGGGGGGTCTACTTTGCGAGGCGTAGCCTCAGGTGCCCTCCGCGGCTTGGGCGGCGTCCTGGGGGCTGCCACGAGCTCGACAGCGTAGACCGGCGGAGCGATATGCTGCGGACGGGCCGCCGCCATCAGCACAACCGCACTGAGGACGTGCACTACGATGGTCCACACGAGCCCCGCGGTCACTCCAGGGCGTACGTGCCGTCCATTGGCGTACTTCACTGAACGAGATCCTCTTCTTCTGCAATGACGCTGGTCTTGACGCCCGCGTTCCGCAACACCGCCATGACTCGGACTACGCTTCCGAACGGCACTGTCCGGTCTGCACGAAGGAACACCGAGGACGGTTTGGTCCGCTGTGCCAGGGCGGCAAACGTGACCCGGAATTCCTCGTAAGACACTTCCGCGTCGTCGAGATAGATTTTGCCCGCCCGATCGACGGTAATGACCATTCCCTCATTGGCAGCGAGGGGTCTGGCCTCGGCCTTGGGGAGGTCGATGTCGACACCGCCCTGCATGATGGGTGCGGTGATCATGAAGATGATGAGCATGACGAACGCGACGTCCACCAGCGACGTCACATTGATGTCGGCCCTGAGCGGGAATCCCACCCATACCGTCGAGCATGCTAGATCATTCCCTCGCGCGCCATGGTCCCGATCAGCTCGTTGGCGAACCCTTCCATTTCTCCCGAGAAGAGTCGGATCCGGTTGACGAAGAAGTTGTAGGCGATCACCGCCGGGATGGCCGCGGCCAAACCGGCCACGGTGGTGACCAGGGCCTCCGCCACCCCGGGCGCCACGGCCGCGATGTTGCCGGATCCTTGAGCGGCAATTCCGAGAAACGCCCGCATGACCCCGAGCACCGTCCCCAGGAGCCCGAGCAACGGGCTGACCGATCCGATGGTTGCGAGCCACGACACATAGTGCCCGGCCAAGTCCCGCTCAGCGGCGATTTCCTTGTTGAGCACCATCTTCAGGACCCCTACTTGAGTCGCTGAGAGGGTGGCCGATGGTTGCCTCGACTCCCCCCTGAGGGAGCCCGGCAATAGTTCCGAAACAAAGTTGATCCCCTCGCGGAACAACCGGTTGTAGGGAGACGGCGGCAGTTTCATGACCGCGTGGTAGCCATCCTGCAGTTGCGTGGACCGCTCCAGTTCACCGAAAAAGCGGTCGGCCTGCTGGCGCACTTTCCGGCTCTGCCACCACTTCAGCCCGATGATGAACCAGGAGAGGACGGAGAACAGCGCCAGAGTGCCGAGAACTACCTTCGTTTCGGTACTCGCCTGGGCGATCAAGTCAAGAGAAGAGGAGGGCATGGCCCCCCCGACCTGCAGCATCACTGGGCCTCCTGTTGGAACCAGATGATCAGATCCTGGAGACCGTCGCCAAACTGGGCTTGGGGCTCCCACTGGAGCATCGACTTGGCCTTGTCGATGTTCAATGAGCTGCGGAACAACTCGCCGGACCGAGCCGGGGCATGTTCCACGTCGGGCCGCATATCCATCGCCGCCCCGACCGCGTCCGCCAACTCGAGCACCGACGTCTCGCGGGCCGTAGCGATGTTGAAGGCGTTGGCATCGATGTCCTGGCCCTCCGGCACATCCATGGTGCTCGCCGCCATGTTGGCGCGGGCAACGTCCTTCACGTACACGTAGTCACGAGTCTGGGTCCCGTCGCCAAACACGGTCAACGGCTTGCCATCGAGCAGCCGGGACACGAAGATCGACACCACGCCGGCTTCCGACTTGGGGTCCTGCCGTGGACCGAACACGTTGCTGTAGCGCATGGCGATCCCCTGGAAACCATGCAGTGCCGACAGCGTCCGGAGGTAGTGCTCGCCGGACAGCTTGCTGACTCCGTACGGGGAAATGGGGCCTTTGGGCGCACTTTCCGGTGTGGGAATCTGCTCGGGATCACCGTAAACCACGCCGCCACTACTGGCGAAGATGACCCGCTTGACATTACCGGCGCCGGCACCCTCGAGGAGGTTGACCAGGCCGAGGATGTTGATGGCTCCGTCAAGTCCCGGATCGGTGACTGAGACGCGAACATCTATCTGGGCGGCATGGAGGTTGATGACGTCGTACTTGCCTGTCGCCACCGCGTCCCGGGCCTCGGGCGACCTGATGTCGGCCTGAACGAACAAGGCCCCGGCGGGGATGTTGTGCTCCTTCCCACGCGACAGATCGTCGAGAACGGTGACGTCCCACCCATCCG
>JBDHMR010000591.1:0-2088 GCA_039656035.1 Gemmatimonadota bacterium | reverse complement strand
TGTAGAGATACCCTTGGCGGTGCGGCAACTCGATCGTTACCGCGCCGGCCAGGGCCATGTCGCATTCGCCGTTGAGGAGATTCTGCGAGGCCATGTGGATGGCCACCAGCGATGTCGAGCACGCCGTCTTGACGTTTATGCTGGGTCCCTTGAGATCCAACAGGTAGGACACACGCGTGGACAGGAAGTCCTTGTCGTTTCCCGTATGCCGTACCAGAAAGAACCCCGTGGACTCCATGAGATCCGGGTTGGTGAAGAGATGGTACGGCATGTAGGCGTTGTGACCGGAGCCGCCAAAAACGCCGATCGATCCCGGGAACGTTTCAGGCGTGTGCCCCGCGTTCTCGAGGGCTTCCCAGGAGACTTCCAGGAAATGCCGGTGTTGGGGGTCCATGATGGACGCTTCCAGCGGATTGAATCCGAAGAAGCCGGCGTCGAACATCTCCATGTCGGAGAGAATCGCATTCGAGCTCGTCATCGTCGAATTGGGTGACCGACTCGACGCCATCACGCAAGTTGCGCCAATAGCTGTCGAGAGAGCGAGCTCCGGGGACTCGCAAGGCCATCCCCACGACCGCAATGTCCGTGTCGGTGTATCCTGGCGGTAGTCCTTCAACGCTCATAACGTGCAAGCCCTGTCGGCTGATTGTGAAGTGTGTGTCATACCCGCCGCCCCCGCCGTCGCTTTAGTGCTGCGCGGCGTCCGGCTGCCCGGTCCACACCCTGCTCGACACTCGCGGTGTCGGCGTCGCCACCGTCGAGGAACGAGGCCAGCGACCTGACCGTTGGAAAACGGAACATGTCGGTAATCGACAATTCCAGGTTGAGGTCGTCCTTGAGCCGCCGGTGAGTCTGGACCACGAGGAGAGAGTGCCCGCCGAGGTCGAAGAAGTTGTCTTCCAGGCCGACTTGAGGGACCTTGAGCACGTCCTGCCATACCGCGGCTACCTGCTGTTCGATATCGCTGGTTGGAGCTACGAACGCTTCGTCTGGCGATGCTGTGGCCGTGACCGTCTCTGGGTCCGGGAGCGCGTTGCGATCCACCTTGGCGTTGGGTGTCAGCGGCAACCGGTCGAGCGAAATGATGTGCCCCGGGACCATGAACTCGGGCAAAGCATGCCGGAGGTGGGCTTTCAGTTCTTCCGTACCCGGCGCCTCACCGTCCGCGACGATGTACCCCACCAAACGACGGTCGTCGCCATCCCCCTTGGCGATCACGATGGCCTCGGCCACACCTGAGTGCTCGGTGAGCCTGGATTCGATCTCTCCCAGTTCGATACGGTAACCGCGGACCTTCACCTGATGATCCACCCGCCCCAGGAAGTCGATCACGCCGTCATCCCGGTACCGCACCACGTCTCCCGTTCGATACAGGCGCGCGTCCGCCCCGTCGGTGAACGCATGCGGAACGAAGCGCTCGGCCGTCAAGTCGGGCCGGTTGAGGTACCCGCGGACGACGCCAAGGCCGCCGATGAACAACTCGCCGGTCACGCCGACCGGTGCGGGCTGCCCGTCCCGATCCAGCACGTAGATCTCCGTGTTGGCGATGGGCCGACCGATGGGAATGCCGTCGCCTGCTCCGTTCAGTCGATGAGCTGTCGACCAGATGGTTGTCTCAGTGGGACCGTACATGTTGGTGATGGTCTTTACGCCCGCCTGGCGGAGGGAATCGGCCAACGCGGGTGGGAAGGCTTCTCCGCCTATCAGCAGGTGGTCGAGGTCGGCCAGCGCGCTCCGGGTGTCGGGGTCCGACAGCATCAGCGTCGCCATGGAGGGCGTGCACTGCATGTGGGTCACTTGGTGACGGCGAATCAGCTCGCCCACGGTGGCTCGCTCGGTGGTCGGGGCCTCGACTGCGGCAGGGTTGGCTATGGTTTGCAGGGCATCCAAGTGGGGGAGACTGGCCAGAACCGTATCTGTGTCGATGCCGAAATCGATCAGACAGGCGATTTCGTCGATGTCGATCTCCTTCAGGCTCTCCAATAGCGGCAGGCACGATTCCGGGGTGCCGAATAATCCGCTGGTCTCGAAGTAGCGCTCGAAGGCGTGCTCCATCAGCGCGTCGGCTTCTTCCTCGGTCAACGAGTT
>JBDHMR010000590.1:0-2310 GCA_039656035.1 Gemmatimonadota bacterium | reverse complement strand
AGACCCTGATGGTTTCCACCGTGGCCGAGGCGCTGGCGCTGACGTTCAACCGGATCCAGTTCACCCCCGACCTGATGCCCAGCGACATCACCGGCACCGAGATCATCGAGGAGGCGCACACCACCGGCAAGCGGGCCTTCCGCTTCGTACACGGCCCGGTGTTCGCCAACGTGGTGTTGGCCGACGAGATCAACCGCACCCCGCCGAAGACCCAGGCGGCGCTACTGCAGGCCATGCAGGAGCACGAGGTGACGGCCGCAGGGGAGACCTACCGGTTGGAAGAGCCGTTCTTCGTACTGGCCACCCAGAACCCCATCGAGCAGGAAGGCACCTACCCGCTCCCCGAGGCGCAGCTGGACCGGTTCATGTTCGAGCTGCGGGTTGGTTATCCCAGCCGGGCCGAGGAAGAGGCCATAGTTGAGCAAACCACCGGCGCATCCAAGGTCACCATGGAACCGGTCCTGGATGCGGCAACCCTCGTCAGCCTGCAAGACCTGGTGCGTCGTATTCCGGTGTCACAGGGCTTGATTCGCTCGGCGGTCACACTGGCGCGCATGACCCGGCCCAAGGAACCGGACGCTCCAGCGTTGGTCAAGCAGTACGTCGACTGGGGAGCGGGGCCACGCGCATCTCAGTATCTGGTGTTGGGCGCCAAGGCCCGGGCCGCCATCGCCGGCCGGCCGATGGCGTGTTGGGCGCCAAGGCCCGGGCCGCCATCGCCGGCCGGCCGATGGCGGATCTGGAAGACGTCAAGAAGATTGCCCCGGCGGTGTTGCGCCACCGCTTGGTGACCAACTTCGCGGCCGAGGCCGACGACCGGGACAGCGAGGACGTAGTGGCGGAGCTGATCGGCGAGGGGAGCTGGTTGGAGTAGTCTAGAAACTCCCTTCCCTCACCTGCCCTTTTCGCAAGCCCTTCCGCAGGTGCACCACCTTCCCAGGTATCACCGAGTCATTCTCGGGGAGCGGCACATCACCTTTGTGCTTCCCCATCTGGACCACGCTCTTCAGCAGTGACAACACACCTGATCCCGGCAGCGCCGACTGACCCTCGGCGTAGTATTCGAACCAGGGAATCCCCTCCCTGGCATACGTCCTGGAAGTTGGCGGAGTCGTAGGTGGTTCCCTGCCGGTGATGGCCCGCCAGGCGAGCGAGTTGGCTAGATGGACGAAACAGCGGCTGCCGGAGCGTAGGTCCCATACGTCCATGTCGAAATCGTCATCGTAGATCTCCTGACGCATTCGGCCTCCTGGGGCCAAGCCCATGTCGGCCGACCCCAAGACCAACTCTTTGGTCATCACGCTGAAGTCCATGGACCGCCTTACAACCATCGGCTCACACCACCGGCGATACGCGTCTGGTTTCATGGGATACGCCACGATCTGTAGTCCACCGTGTTCGGCCTCGCCAGTGATCTGCTCTTCCGCCGAATAACCGCTGCCGAGCGGCATGGCCACGAACTGCCGGATGACGCCTTTCTCAATGCAATACCCGTCGAGCCATGGTTGCCTTGAAGCCACGACGTAGTCCTGCGGATCGCGATGCAACCCATCCAGCCACGTCTCACCGCTCACCGCATTGATCTTCCCCGCGGCTACCTTGACGGCAACGGGGTAGCCGCAGGAGAAATTGAGCCACATGGCCTCCGACTGGTACATCGGCAGCATGACGCCACCGTGCTCCAGCCAGGAATCAGGAACACCGTCGGCGAAATCATCCACGTGGCGCAACGGAAACGGACCCAGGCCAGCTGGAAGCGGGTAGTCTTGGCCGTCGTCAGGGATGCGAAGAGTGCGCTGGAAATCGATCGTCAGTTCCGCGTCCTTGTGGACATCGGGAAAACGAAACACCAGTCGATCCTTCCGTAGTTCGATCATTCTGCCTCCTTGTTATCGATATTCATCCCGCTACCACTCGCCATCCCGTACCTCGCGCACGACCCGTAGGACGGCGTGGTCGGGCATGTCCTTGAGTTGCCGGATCAGGCCGGCAAATAATTCCGGGCGCTTTCGGATTGCCACCTGGAGATCCATCGAGACCTTCCCAGCCAGAGCCAGCAACACGTCCGAGTCCTCTCCCAGTTCTCGAGCCAGCCGGAGGATTTTCTCCTCGGATGGAGGCGCCACTTCGCCCCGCTCTACCTTGCTCAGGAACGAGGGCTCGACCCCGATCCGCTGGGCCAGCTGGCGGAGCGAAAATGAGGGATCGCCTACCCGGCGCCGTTCCCTGGCATCTCTGACATATCGACCGAATCCACCGCCCATGCCCATGTGTACTATATACTACACAGTACACAATCAGTCAACCCAG
>JBDHMR010000589.1:0-2513 GCA_039656035.1 Gemmatimonadota bacterium | reverse complement strand
TTGACGACGTCCTCGGTCTTCTCGGTGCGGGCGTGCTGCAATTCACTGATGTGCAACAATCCCTCGACACCCGGCAGGATCACGATGAACGCCCCGAACGCGGTGGTGCTCTTCACGGCTCCGGTGTAGACCGTGCCGACCTCGGGCTCGGTCGTCAAAGCAGCGATCATCTCGTGAGCGCGTTCACCACCCTCGGCGCCCACCGATGAGATGGTGACCAAGCCGTCGTCGTCGACGTTGACCTTGGCCCCGGTCTGCTCCTGAATGCCGCGAATGGTCTTGCCCTTGGGACCGATCAGGTCGCCGATCTTGGAGGGCTTGATCTGTATGGTGATGATGAGCGGCGCATAAGGTGACAACTTCTCGCGATGAGTCTTGAGCGCCTTCTCCATCTCCTTGAGGATATGGAGCCGGCCGGCCTTGGCCTTATCCAGAGCCTTTTCGAGAATGGCCACGTCGAGCCCCTCGATCTTGATGTCCATCTGGATCGAGGTGATGCCCTTGCTGGTGCCCGCTACCTTGAAGTCCATGTCGCCGAGGTGGTCTTCGGTACCGAGGATGTCGGTCAGGATGGCCATCTTGTCGCCTTCGGCGATGAGACCCATGGCAACACCCGCCACGGCGGCCTTCATCGGCACGCCGGCGTCCATCAGCGCCAGCGATCCGCCACACACAGTGGCCATGGAAGACGATCCGTTCGACTCGAGGATCTCCGACACGATGCGAATGGTGTAAGGGAAGTCCTCGTAGTCGGGGAGCAACGGTTGCAGGGCCCGCTCGGCGAGCATTCCGTGACCGATTTCCCGGCGGCTGGTGCCGCGGATCATGCGGACTTCGCCGGTGCAGAACGGCGGGAAGTTGTAGTGCAGCATGAATGACTTGGTGGTCTGCGTGGCCATGTCGATGCTGTCGATGCGCTGCTCGTCGTCGGCCGTGCCCAGGGTGACCACAACCATGGCCTGCGTCTCTCCCCGGGTGAACACCGACGAGCCATGGGCCCGCGGCAGCACGCTGACTTCCGGCGTAATGGGACGGACCGTGTCCATGTCCCGGCCGTCGATGCGCTCACCCTTTTCGAGCACCTGCCCGCGCATGGCGTCGCCTTCTATGTCGTGAAGGACGTCGCCGATTTCGCGGCCACCGTCGGGATACTCCTCGGCCAGCGCCTCCTTAACCTCTGCCTTGACCGCGGTAACCCCGGCGGCACGGCCGGCCTTGTCGCTGGCGTTGATGGCCTTGGCCATCTTCTTGTCGGCCAGCTTGTGGACCTTCTTGGCCAGGGCCTCGTCGGTCTCCGGAGCTTTCCACTCCATGTCGGGCTTGCCCGCCTCGGTGCGCATCGGCTCGGTGATGCCGAGCATCTCCTTGATGCCGGCGTGAGCCACCGACAACCCTTCGAGGATCTCTTCTTCCGTGGCCTCAACCGCGCCGCCCTCGACCATGACGATGGAGTCCTGACTTCCGCTGACTATCAGGTCGACAGAGCGGTCCGCCCCACGGCACTTCCGAAATACTGAGAGCCGTGACGGCCGCGTTCAGCGCCAGCACGTCCGCGTCGTTTTCCTGGTCGGCGGAGAGCACGGTGATGAACACCTGTACTTCGTTCTTGAAGCCGTCCGGGAACAGCGGCCGCAGCGACCGGTCAATGACCCGGCAGGTGAGAACTTCCTTCTCAGAAGGACGCCCTTCCCGCTTGATGAAGCCGCCTGGGATCTTGCCCGCGGCGTACGTCTTTTCCCGATATTCGACCGTCAACGGGAAGAACGGGAGGTGGGAACGTTTGTGCGATACGGTGACGGCCGCCAACACGACGGTTTCCCCGAACTGCAGCAACACTGATGCGGCGGCCTGCTTGGCCAGACGGCCCGTCTCGATGGTGAGCTTCCTGCCGGCAAATTCTGTTTCGATGCGATGCACTTACTGCTTCTCTCTTCTTTGTGCGGCGTGCCCCATAGAAAGAGGGCGTCCCGTGATTAGGCCGGGACGCCCTCCACTACTCGGCAACCTCTAGTGACGGAGCCCGAGCTCCTCGATGAGGGACCGATATCCCTCGAGATCTTTTCGCTTGAGATAGGTGAGCAGGCGACGACGGGTGCCGACCATCTTGAGCAGACCCTGACGACTGTGGTGGTCCTTGGGGTGCTGCCGGAAGTGGTCGGTGAGGTCGTTTGAGGTCGTTGATCCGCGCGGTGAGAATGGCGATCTGTACGTTGGATGAACCGCTGTCGCCTTCGGTCCGCGCGTACTTGGTGATGACACTCTGCTTGTCTATGCTCATGCTTCGTTGCGTCCTCTAACTCAAGTCTGAAATTCTTGTAAGCCTAGAAAGTAAACGTAGTTGCGCCACTAGGGCAAGGCCATGACAGCGGGGGCGGCGGGAGCAGCGAGGGCAGTATGAGCCGCTTACTTTAGCCGAATAAATCCCGAAACAGGCGGCTCAGGTCGTTCCAAAAGGCTAGTCCCATGAGCATGAAGATCAGTACCAGGCCCACCGCCGTCAGTCGCTCGCGCAG
>JBDHMR010000588.1:0-2635 GCA_039656035.1 Gemmatimonadota bacterium | reverse complement strand
CCGCGGTTGCTCCATGGATCGCATCGCCGAGGATTTCTGTTTCGACGAATTCCCCTGCGGCATTGAGGATGTCGAAGAGTACCTGATGCGGGGAGTCGGGACCCTGCCCGCTCTCGAGCAAACGGGTATACGCACCTTCTTTAATGGCCCCGAGAGTTTCACTCCTGATAACCTGCATCTATTAGGACCGACGCCCGAGGTGGATAACTTTTTTGTCGCCTGCGGCCTTAACTCCAAGGGCATTGGCGCCGGAGGCGGCGCCGGAAAATTGATGGCGGATTGGGTTATCGACGGCCACCCGTCGGGCGATATTTGGGAGTGCGATGTGCGCCGCCATCACCCGGTGCAGCGCGAGCAAGCCTATATCGAGGCGCGTATTCCTGAGGCTCTGGGGCACACCTACGCGATGCATTGGCCCTTCTATCAGTACAAGACTGCCCGCAACCTTATTCAATCTCCACTGCACGAGGAGCTCAAGGAGCAGGGCGCCTGTTTTGGTGAATTGGCCGGTTTCGAGCGTCCCAACTGGTTCGCACGGGGCGATGCCGAAGCCGCATACGACTACAGTTATAAACGCCAGAACTGGTTTGAATTTTACGCCGAAGAGCACAGGGCGGTGCGGGAGAGCGTGGGTATCTACGATATTTCCTCGTTTGGTAAATTTGAGGTTTCCGGGCCGGATGCCGAGAAGGCGTTGCAGTGGATCTGTACCGGCGATGTTTCGGTGGAGCCTGGCAACCTCGTTTATACCCAGTGGCTGAGCGAGCGAGGTGGAATTGAGGCCGATGTGACCGTCTCCAGAACCGACTCGGATCGCTTTATGATTATCACGGGGATTGGTTCTTTTAATAAGGACTGGTGGCATTTGAAAAAACACCTGCAGGGGGATGTGCAGCTGCGTCGACTTCGCCTGCCTGGCATTGCAGGGCCCCAATGCACGAGCCGTGTTGGAAAAGTTGGCCGAAACCGATGTCAGTGCCGAGGGCTTTGCTTATGGTCGCGGGCGATACGCCAATGTCGCTGGTGTGGAGGTGTGGTTACAGCGTCTATCCTATGTGGGCGAATTGGGCTGGGAAATCTTTGTGCCTGCTGGCAGGACAAATAGAGTTTTTTCTGAACTGCAACAGGCCGGTGCGGCGTTTGGTTTTCGGAATGTTGGCCTGCACGCGGTTAACAGCCTGCGCCTGGAAAAAGGGTTCCGTCACTGGGGCCACGATATTGGTTCCGAGGACAACCTGATCCAGGCCGGGCTCAGCTTTGCGGCCAAGCCTGATGCCAGTGACTTTATCGGACGTAATTCATTTCTGCAGCAAAAAGCTGCGGGCCTGCCCGACCGGCGACTGGTGCAGTTCAAACTGGATGACCCGGAACCCCTGCTCTACCACAACGAGCCGATTGTCATGGACAAGCATATCGTGGGTTACCTGAGCTCTGGCATGTACGGCCATAGTGTGGGGGCGGCTGTTGGGATGGGGTATGTCGCGGTGCCCGAGTTGGCCGCGGATCTCATTAAGGAAGCAACTTTTGAGATCGAGATTGCCAAAGAGCGCTTCAGTGCACAGGCCTCGTTAAGGGCCTTCTATGACCCTTCTTCCAGTCGTATGAAGATCTAGCCTGGGCTAGTGGCGCCTGATATCAAGATCTCAGTCGTCTGATCCAAATTCAATGGTTCCGTCCCGGGGATTAACCTTGTTCGAGGCCATTTCTTCGGTTCGCCAACTTACTTCATATGTCCCTTTCAGTCTGGATCAAACAGCTTGTCTTGGCGGACAACAGCACTTAGCTCCATATCGGTTCCCAATTCCCGGGCGTAACGATGTCCCGCGTAGACGGCAGCGGCGATAATGGCAGGTGCATCGCAATCACCAATTTTGTGCAGTGTAGGGGCAGGGTCAGATCCTGAGTTATCTGATTCTATCTTCCCGGCAATCTCCTTATAGAGGCTATCTGTGGGGATTCGCGAAGTGACCAACACCACGGCGTCTGCCGCAACCACACGGGTTCTTTCGGTATAGACGCAGCTCAAACGGGCGTTGGAACCGTCGAATTCGTCCAGGCCATGAGCGGTGATGATCTGTACCCCCAGTTGAATGAGATTTTGTTGGGTCTGATATTGTTCATCAGTCATCGTTCCCCATGCAGATACCAGGTTTTCCGAAGTGACGAGACACACTTCGACGCCTTGTTCTACCAGTGCCTCAGCCAGGACGCTACCCATGTAGTAGTGATCGTCGTCAAACACCACCGCCTTACCCTGCGGCACACGGCCCAACAAAATGTCGTTGGGTGTGAAAACCTGTTCAGCGGGCCCCAGATCCAGACACGGCTTATTGTGGTAACGGCCATAGCCATCGGCGCGCCATTTGGATCCGGTTGCGATGACAATGTGTTCCGCACCGATACTCAGCGCATCTTCTGCATTCAGATGATTGTCCAGAAAAACATCGACGTTCGGCATGGTCTGAATCTGTTGCTCCCGATAGTCGATCACGCGCGCCCATTCAGCAAGTCCTGGCAATCGGCACTCCTGGGCGACACGTCCGCCGAGCTCTGTTGAAGCCTCGGCCAGCATAACGTTGTAACCGCGCTGACCGAGCGCCCTTGTTGCCTCAAGGCCTGCCGGGCCTGCCCCGAC
>JBDHMR010000587.1:0-2471 GCA_039656035.1 Gemmatimonadota bacterium | reverse complement strand
GACGGTACCAACCCCACTTCGGTAATTGCCCGCCAGGCTCCAATGTGGGCGGCAGCTTTGACCCCTCCCCCGCTGAGTACCAGCACCACGCGGGGCACGCTCACGAATGGTCCCGTGCCTCACGGTGACGTTTGGCGGATTCAAAACGTGCCCGCTCCTCGTCGGTTTCGGGAACGAGCCTGGCCACGCGGCGAGGCTTGCCGGCCTCGTCGATTGCCACGAAAACCACGTGCGCCGTGTGAGTATTGGTACGCTCACCAGTGCTCACGATTTCGGAATGCACCTCCACGGTAATTTCCATGGAAGAGTTGCCGACGAAGTCCACCGTAGCGGCTACGTTGACGAGCGCGCCGATAGGGATGGGATACTTGAAGTCCACCCGGTCGATGCTGGCGGTCACCGCCGACCCTCCGGCGTGCCGGATGGCCGCCACTGCGGCGGCTTTGTCGATCAACGACAAAATTTCCCCACCGAACAAATCTCCGTGCACGTTCTGCTGGTACGGCATCGTGGTGACCATCAACTCGGCACGGGAGAACGACATCGAGCGCGATTCAGGGGGAGATTTAGGCATTGGTCCGATGAGTCGAAGGGGGTGTGATGTCGGAGATCAGAGGGATCTCAATAGTCCACCGGCCTGAGGTAGTATTCCCCGATGGCGGTCTGGCTCACCATCGCAACGGTCGGCAGCCTACGCTTCCAATGGGTTGATTCGAGCCGGTCCCGAACCAGCTCGACCTCGCTGGCTTCAAACCCGAGTTCAACTACGTCCTCCACCCGATACCCGCTCAGGAGACGATGGAGGATGGCATCAGCCTTGGGATACGAAATACCCAGATCGCTTTCGTCCGTCTGACCGTGGATCAGGTCGGCGCTCGCCGGCTTGTCCACGATGGCGTCGGGCACTCCCATGTGGCGTGCCAGCTGCCAAACCTGGCTCTTGAACAGATCGCCGATGGGATTCACCGGCGGTGAGTCGTCGGCGTGCCAGGTGAAGTAACCGAACAACCGCTCCGTCTTGTTGCCGGTACCGACCGGGAGAGCGGTAAGAGCCGCTGACAAGTCGAACAGCGTGATCATGCGCATCCGCGCCATGATGTTGCCCCGCCGAGTCGGCGTGGTGTCACCGCCAATGGCCGTGACCAGGCTGTCGACTGCGCTCGAGATGTCCACTGTTCGTACTTCGATTCCCAACTGATCGGCCACCAGTTGGGCGTGTTGTAGACTGTCGTCGCTCGATGTCCGGTAAGGCATGCGGACACCGACAACATGCTCCGGGCCCAGCGCTTCGGCGGCGAGAAAAGCCACCAACGAGCTGTCGACACCGCCCGACAGTCCAATAACCGCCTTGTCGAAGCCCCTATGCCGCCGGATTTCGTCGCGCAGGAACTCCACCAGCCACCTGCGGGTCAGTTCCGGGTCGATGGCCAGCGGATCGCGCTCGTTGCCGCGGGCTCCGCGACCGGCCCCTACGCCAGTACGCGCACGCGGCGGAGACCTCGGCGAGATGGTGTCTCCCTGAATGGAAGCGGACGCCATGAGGTGAGGCCACAACAGAGCCTCGTCGAACACGGGGCCCCGGGCGATGATTTCACCGCGCGGATCGGTGACGATCGAACCCCCGGCGAACGCCTTGCCACCCTCGAAGCCGACCAGTTGAGCCATGGTCAGGTAGACGCCGTGTTCCTCAGAAATCGTCTGCGCCAGGCGATCCCATTTTTCCAGATTGGCCGGAACCCCGCCATTGTCCTCCGGCTGAAGACCCCGGGCCGGAGTGGCGCTCGGCACGATAAGGAGCTGGGCGCCGTCGAGCGCGGCCAGCGTCGGCATGATGGAGTGCCAGACGTCCTCGCAGATCATCATTGCGGCGCGGCCCCAGGCGGTATCGAAAGCGGTGACGTTGCTCCCCGCTTCGACGAACCGTTCTTCGTCGAACACGCCGTAGGTGGGAAGGAACACCTTGCGATGCACGTGGCGGATGCCGGCGTCAGACCCGCCGAGGGTGCAGTACAGGGCCGAGTTGTACAGTCGATTGCGCCACACCTCGTAGAACCCGATCGACAAGTCGAGCTGTGGGGCTCCGCTGGTGGCGTGCAGTTCAGTCAGGTCCGCCAACAATTCGTCGGCCGGCAGTGCCAACTCGGCTACACCACCCTCGAGGAAATATCCGGTCAGTGCCGATTCAGGGAGAATCAGCAGATCGGGGATCGGATCCAGCGCGGCCGCCTCGCGGAAGATCTCCCCCAGACGTGCGAGGTTTTCCCGATAGGCTCCCTTGGCCGGCCGGAACTGGACAACGGCGATGTTCAGCATCGCCCGGAATGTACAGGGAATGGACCATGGAGGTCACCTCTACCCACGCTCGCCCCCACCCTATATTCTCCTGCGAGTCAAAGCCATGTCGAGGTTGCATGATCTGGTACGTTGGCGCGGGAAGCGCCTTGGGCGGAATGGCGAGATACCTGTTGGCG
>JBDHMR010000586.1:0-2701 GCA_039656035.1 Gemmatimonadota bacterium | reverse complement strand
AGGCCGGCGATCTCCCCTTGGCCGGCCGCCGCCGCCCAGCGCACCAGGCGTGAGATGTCGCTGGAACGAGTGGCCGTGAGCACTCGCTCTGAAAGCCCGGTGGCCTCGGCTATGCCATCGGCGGCCCTGCCCACCACCCCAAGCGCCGCCCTGCCGAGCGCGTAGCCGCTTCCTTCGTCGCCCATCTGCCAGCCGTAGCCGTGCCAGCCCGACTGAACCGGTGCCGGCCAGAATCAGGATGCCGGGTGACTGACCGAACGCGGCCACCAGGGCAATCTCCCCGTCGGTCATTACCCTGACGGTATCGGCCAGTTCCTCGGCCCGTAACGCCCGGGCCAGTTCCTTGGCTTCCTCCAGCCGGCCGGCGCCGGCAGCGCCCACCACGACGGCGTCGGCCGAGATTCGGCCAGTGCCCACCAGAGTCTTTCGAATAGCGTCGGCGATTGTGGTGGCGGACCGCAGGACCATGTCGGGCCGGAGCGCGGCTCCGACCGCCCGGACGCGCGCATGAATCCGGCCATCGACTTCGGCCACTACGATGGTCTTCGATCCTCCGACGTCAGCACCTATGACCAGGCTCACGTGTAGTCCTTTCCAGGTAGATAGCTGGCCACCATACCAACAACGAGGGTAATCGCGGTGCCGAGCGGCACATACCACGGCCAGGCCAAAGTGCCAACGAAGGCCAACCAGGAGTCGGCGTCAGGCGCAAGCCGGGACGCGAACACCACCACCAACATGGCGAACACAGAAACGGTCACCCCGGCAATGACGTCCCGGCCTCTGGCCCGGGGCCACTTGCCGGCCAGGACGTATGTCCCCAGCAGTCCTCCGTAGGTAATCGAAGCGATGGAAAGGGCCAGGACCACTACCGGTGTGTCCATCGTCGCGGCGGCGTAGAACGCCAAGGCACCGCCCATACGGCGGAAAACCAGCGGCCCACTCTCAAGAGTGCCTCTGGACTTGCTTGCGGCCTCCGTGTGGCGTAGAGATCCAGCGTCATCGATGAAGCCAGAGCGTTGATCGAAGAACTCAGTGTACTCATGGCAGCTGCCAGTATTCCCGCTACCAGAAGGCCCGCCACTCCTGAAGGGAGATAGTCCACGATGAACTGGGCGAAGATCTGATCTGACGGACGACTTTCCGGAGCGAGCCCAGCGGCCCAAATGGCCGAGCCTACCAGCAGGAACAGTAGAAACTGCAGCGCCACCAGCACGCCGGATCCCACCAGAGCCATCCGTGCTTTCGGCAGGCTCCCCGTGGCCAGCAAGCGCTGGACGATCAGTTGGTCGGTGCCGTGGGATGCCGCGGATAACAGAGCGCCGCCTACCAACCCGCCCAGGAAGGTGTATGTCGTGGTCAGGTTCACTTGGAAATCGAACACCCGGAGTTTGCCGGCTTCGCGCGCCAGCTCGAGGGCCTGGGCTGGTCCCCCGGCCAGGCGCCAGGCAATGAACAACGCCAGGAGACCACCAGTCGTGTAAATGGTCAACTGTACTACGTCGGCCCACACCACGGCCTTGAGGCCACCGATGAGCGTGTAGATCAGGGTGGCCAGCCCCATCACCACGATGGCTGTAGGAATATTCCAGCCGGTCACCAACGCCAGCGGGATCGCTCCGGCAAAAATACGAACGCCGTCGGCCAGAAACCGGGTGCTCAGGAACACGGTGGAAATGGCCCGACGCGTGGTAACCCCGAAGCGATGTTCCAGCCTGGCGTAGGCGGTGAGCTGCTCGCCCTCGAAGTACCCGGGTAGCAGCCACATGGCGACACCGATTCGGCCTACCACGTAGCCAATGGCTATCTGCAGGAACGTGAGGTCGCCGCGGGCACCGATCCCTGGGATGGAGATCACCGTCAGGGCGGAGGTTTCGGTAGCCACGACCGAGAGGAGCACGGTCCACGCCGGGAGGTTCCCCGCTCCCAGGAAATAATCGCTGGCTGTCCGTTGACGCCTGGAGAGCCTGAGGCTGAGCCCCAGAGTGAGCGCGAAGTACAGGACGATGACGGAAAGGTCGAGAGCGGTCAGGGTATCAGCTCGTGACTGAGGGGCTTTGGGGTCCCAAAAAAAAACGGGCCCACACGCGAGTGGCGGGTGAGCCCAGTGTCAGTTGTTTGTTGGGGTCAGGCGGTGAAGCTGCTACCGCAACCGCAGCCCCCGGTGGCGTTGGGGTTGTTGAAGGTAAAGCCGGAGCCTTGCATCGACGAAACGTAGTCGATGGTTATTCCCACCAAGTATTGAGCGCTGAACCCGTCGACGAACAGCCTGACGGTGTTCACCTCCAGAACGAGGTCATCATCGTTGGCCTTGTCCTCGATGCCCAGGCTGTATTTGAACCCCGAGCAGCCGCCGGGAAGGACGCTGACTCTCAGGCCGGCCGTTTCAGGCGGCACGTCTTCCTGGGTGATGAACTTGCGGACCTCTTCAGCGGCTTGGTCGGTCAGGGTCAGCTGAAAGCCCTGGTCGGTCGTTTGCGCCTCTGGTGCTGTCATGGAGCCTCCTCTCAGAAGGCGTTTCGGTCAAAATCACATGATTGACCCGGTGGGCCCGAGCCAATCTTCTCCCTCAAGCTAATGAAATGCTCTCGAAGGTGTCAACGAGGTTGGCGGGACGGATTGGCGTCGCAAGATGCGATAACCGGGCCGGACTCGAGCCGGCAAGCCGATCTCTCTACGCAAGTTGTTGCGCTTAGGGGAT
>JBDHMR010000585.1:0-2772 GCA_039656035.1 Gemmatimonadota bacterium | reverse complement strand
CGAAGAGCAGTTCCGCAACGACGGCGGTGTCATGGCCGAGGGTAGCTATTTGTATCCCATGCCTCGGGGAGCAGTGTTCACCGACTTTTCGTTGTGGATGGGTGAGGACGAAGTCAGAGGCGAGATGATGACGGCTGACGAGGCTCGCACCATCTATGAGAACATCGTCAGGAAGCTCAAGGATCCTGCCCTCCTCACGCTCGAAGGCCAGGGTCTCATTCGTGCCCGCGTGTTCCCCATCCAGCCGGGCGAGACTCGCAAGGTGGTGTTGCGTTACACCCAGGTGCTGCCACGGGCGGGCGACGCGTTGCGGTTGAGCTATTCGATCGGTCCGCGTGAGCGGAACGGACGGAGCCGGGGCGACGGCGCGGGCTTTGCCGACGCCTTCAGCTATTGGGTGACGCTCCCCAACGCCGGCAACATCGGTACCCCGTATTCTCCCACTCATCCCATTACCACCAACACGCGCGGTGACGCCCTGGAGATCACGCTAGATCCCGACGCCACCGGTGACGTCGAAGTGTTCATCCCGCTGCGCAATGGGTTGGTAGGCACCACCTTGATCACCCACGCCCCCGGCGGTGCCGACGGCTTCTTCATGCTACTGCTGGCCCCGCCCGTGGGCGCCGAAGGTACCATGGTGCCACGCGACCTGTCGTTGGTGGTCGACGTGTCGGGTTCGATGTCTGGTGAGAAGCTGCACCAGGCAAAAGCGGCCCTCGACCAGGCACTCGGCACGCTGGGCGAGCACGATCGCTTCCGCATCATCGCCTTCTCGTCGACCGTGCGGCATTTTCGTGAGGGCTACACGCCCGCAACTCGGGAAAACCTGCTCGAGGCCCGCCGGTTCGTGCAGAACCTGCGCGCCAACGGTGGCACCAACATCGAAGGCGCCTTGAACGCGGTGACCGACGTCCCCGAAACCGACGAGCGGCTGTCGCTCTTCGTGTTCCTGACCGACGGCCTGCCTTCGGTGGGCGAGCAGCAACCCGAGCAACTGGCCGAACTGGCCGCGGCGCGCCGGGGCGATGCCCGCATCTTCACTTTCGGCATCGGGCACGACGTCAACACCTACCTGCTGGACCGACTGGCGGTTGAGGGTCGGGGAAGCGCCGACTACGTCGCCCCGGGGGCCAGCGTGGAGCACGCGGTCAGCAACCTGCTGGGCAAGATCGAACACCCGGCGCTCATGAACCTGCGCATCGTCAGCTCACCGGTGGACCTGATCCAGACCTACCCGATCGACATGCCCGACTTGTTCTTCGGTGAAGAACTGGTGCTGTTTGGCCGCTACCATGGCCGCGGCTCCGGCGAAGTAGTCATCGAAGGCCATAGTGCCGGCGTGCCGGTACGCTTCACGGCCACGGCCGAGTTCCCGGCCACGGCGCACGACAACGACTTCATTCCCCAGTTGTGGGCCTCGCGGCGCATTGGCCAACTGACCCGCACAATCCGGTTGGAAGGACCCAGCGAGCAACTGATCGAAGAGATCCGCGACCTGGGACTCACCTACGGCATCCTCACCGAGTACACCTCGTACCTGGTGCTGGAGCCGGGGATGCAGACTGGTGAGCCGGTGCCGGTCGACGAGATCATGCAACGCAATGAGGCTGCGGGTGTCTTTGCCTTTGCCCCAGCCGCGCTGCAGACCGGTCGCGCGGGATTCGACGACGCCAAGGCAAGTGCCGACATGGCCGCGGTCGGATCGGTGGCCGAGGCCGAGGAGGCAGTACGTGAACGGACGATGGCACTGGCCAAGCGGGCCGACAAGGACGCCGGCAGGCGGCAGTCGATACCTCCAAAAATCGAGGACGGCCGCTTGTTCGTCGAACGCGACGGCGTCTGGACCGACGCCACCCATCGGCATACCGCAGAAGTGCTAGAGGTGGTAGCCTTCAGTGACGCCTACTTCGCGCTGGTCCGGGCCATCCCCGAACTCACCCCATACCTCACGGTGGGCGACGATGTAGTAGTGGCCGGCAAGGACATCAGCATTCGCATCGGTGCCGACGGTGAGACCACGTTGTCGCCGGGCAAGATCAGTGACACCGCCAGACGGTTCAGAGGTCTATGACCGAGTCGATGACGGAGTTGTACCATCAGTATCACGAGTCGCTCGTTCGGATGCTCACGCGCCGGACGGGCGACCGTGACCGGGCGGAGGACCTGGCACAGGAGACCTTCGCCCGGGCGGTGGCGGCGCCGCCCAACAACCCGCGCCCGTGGCTGTTCGCCGTGGCCCTCAACCTGGTCCGCGAAGACGGCCGCAAGTACGTGCGGCAGGGACGGCGCCTCCAGTTGCTCAAGGCGGAGACCGTGTCCACCGCTCCGGCGGCGGACGAAGAGTTCGAGCGGCGGCAGAACGTGGCCGACGTTCGGGCAGCCCTCGCCACCCTGAGCGACCGCGACCGCGAAGCCCTCCTCCTCAAGGCGGAAGGCTTCAACTACAAGGAAATCGCCGACACGCTCGGCCTGGCCAAGAGCGCCGTGGGCACCACGCTGGCGCGCGCCCGCAGACGGCTGGTCGAGGCGTACCGACATACAGACGAAGGACGAGATCATGTCGCACGTTGAAGAAGGCACCCTGCACGCGATGTTGGATGGCGAGTTAGGCGGCGAAGAGGTGGCGAGCCTCAAGGCGCACTTGGATACGTGTACTCAGTGTCGGGCGCTGCTGGACGAGGTCAAGGAGTTCGTGGCTGAAGCGGACACGTTGATCGTGTCGCTGGATGAGCACACTGACACCGCTGAGAAAGGCGGTCAGGCGGGCGG
>JBDHMR010000584.1:0-3170 GCA_039656035.1 Gemmatimonadota bacterium | reverse complement strand
TCGGACGACAGGCGGCCGATGGGTACGCCGTCCTTCTCGACCTCCACCGTGGCCTGCGACACGAACCGGTTTAGGTATTCGTACTGCGACACGCCGAGGTGCGTCAGGGTGTAGGTGTGCCCGAACGGGCTGGTCACGTCGACCGACTCTCCCGGAAGCAGGGTCGCTTCCGTGTCCACTCTGAAGGCGTTGCCGGCAAAGGCCACGAACAGCAACAGGATGCCGACGTGCACGATATAACCGCCGTAACGCCGTCGATTCCGGCCGATCAACCGCAAGGCGGCCACTGGATAGGACTCGCCGTGAATCCGGTGTCGCGCACGGCTCCCGCGGTAGAATTCCTGCGCCACCGTCCCGGCGACGAACGCGGCCAGGCCAACGGTAATCAGTGGATAGAAGTCACGCACTCCGAGGACGGCCACCACCACGCCCGCCACGAGCCCGCTGGCAACAGGCATGATGAACTGTCGCTTGAGGTTGCTGGTCGATGCCTTACGCCAGGCTATCAGCGGCCCGATGCCGGTGAGGGCCAGTAGCGCCAGACCCAGCGGCACGTTCACCTTGTTGAAGAACGGCGGACCGACGGTCACCTTGGTGCCCTGCACCAATTCGGACAGGATGGGGAACAGCGTGCCCCACAGCACCGAGAACGCGATGCCTACCAGGATGAGATTGTTGAACAGGAACGCCGCTTCCCGGCTGACCATCGATTCGAGTTCGACGTCGGCTTCGAGCCGGTCCCACTTGGTGTAGAGGAGGGTGAACGACAGCACCCCGGTTATAACCAGGAAGGCGAGGAAGTAGTATCCCACCGACGACTGGGTAAAGCTGTGCACGCTGGCGATGACGCCGGAACGGGTAATGAAGGTCCCGAAAATGCTCAGCAGGAACGTGCCGATGATCAGCATCAGGTTCCAGCGCTTGAGCATGCCGCGCTTCTCCTGGATCATCACCGAATGGAGAAACGCCGTCATGGTGAGCCACGGCAGGAAGCTGGCGTTCTCCACCGGATCCCAGGCCCAATAGCCGCCCCAGCCCAATTCCACGTAGGCCCACCACATCCCCAGCACCACTCCGGCCGACAGAAACAGCCAGCTCAGGAGCGTCCACTTGCGAATGGCCTGAATCCATCCCGTGTCGAGCTTACCCGACAAGAGAGCGGCGATGGCGAAGGCAAAAGGAATGGTGATGCTGATGTAGCCCAGATACAGCATCGGCGGATGGATCATCATGCCGAGGTTCTGCAGCTGGGGGTTGAGCCCCCGCCCGTCGGGCGGGGTGAACGCCAGCCGCTCGAACGGGTTGGCCGAAAACAGCATGACCGTGATGAAGAAGAACACCACGATCGAGGTCACGCCGGCTACCCAGGGGAGGTGGCGCCGCGAGGTCATGAACTGCGCCATGGCCGAGAACAGGGCCAGGACGATGGCCCACAATAGCAGCGACCCCTTCTGCCCGGCCCAGAAGGCGGAGAAGACGAAGTACTCCGGCAGTGTCCGTGAAGTGTACGCCGCCACGTATTCGATATTGAAGTCGTGGGTGACCAGGCCGTACCACAGGGCCAGTGAGGCTACCCCCATGCACACGAACACGGCGTAAACGGCGCCCGTCAGGCTGGCCCGCAGCTCGGGACGGCGGCGCCACCAACCCGACATACCCAACACACCTGCCCACAGCGCGATGAGCCACCCGGCCCACAGCGCGAAGTGCCCCAGGAGTGTCATGTGCTAGACCTGGGCTTCTTCGTCGTACTGGGCCTCGTAGCGGGAACCGCACTTGGCCAGCAGGGTCGTGGCCTGAAACACGCCGTCGGTACCCAACCGTCCTTCCACCACGACCTCGATATCGACGTCGTCGGTGAAGGTATCGGGCGCCAACCCGCGATAAGACACGGGGATTTGCGTAGTCCCGTCGGTGACTTCGAAGTCGATCGTCTGCGTGGCGACGTCGCGCCGGATGGTTCCCGGCACCACCTGGGCGCCGAGTTTGATACCCACGTTATGGAACGATGGGTCGGCGCTGGTCCGCTCCGCCAGCTCGGAGGTGGTCAGGAAGTACGTTCCGGTCTCCTGGACACCTTGATATATCATGGCGCTCACCGCAACCACGATCACTGACGCGCCGATGACGAATTTGGTTCCCGCTTTCATAAGACTACACTCCGCAAGGGAAGTAACGATGTCCCCATTAATATAGTGGGACGCCCGGCTAACCGCCTCCACCCCTGGCGTCTTCCAGAAACCCCTGGACCGATCGTTCGTGTTCTTTGTATTCCGGCCGTTCCGCAGCCATTTCCTCGTCGTAGACCGCCAGGAATGCAGTGTAGACCTGGGCCAAGGCGGCTGGGTCGTTCTGCCACTTGGCCAGGGTGCCTCTGATGATGAACCCGAATAAATGATTGGGAGTTTCCGCCTCGATGCTGTCGGCCAGGGCCGCGCTACCGGCCACGTCCCCCGTGTGGAGTTGGAGGAGCGCCGCGTGATACCGGGCGTCCGCGTCCACCTCGTCCAGCATGCCGTAGGCGGACAGCGCCATGGGGGAGAACTGTTGCATGGTAGCCGCGTCACCCTGCTCCGCCGCCTGCATGACCCGGTTGTACAGCCGGTCGAACCGCTCCCGGGGGGTCATCTGGCTCAGATCGGGCAAGGCGGCGGTGCTCACCCCTTGTGGCGGCAAGCCGATGGTCGTTCCGCCATTGTTGATGCGCATCAGGAAAAACAGGGCGATGACTACGGCAACGACGAGAATGCCTGCCGGAACGACCCAGTTTGTCTGGCTGGAGACGCCGCCGGTGGCAACGTCCCCGCCGGAAACGCTTCCCTTCTGGGAGCCGCATTTGGGGCAGAACTCACTCTCAGCCGACAGCGGCTCGCCGCACTTTGTACAGAACCCGGGGGTCAGGGAAGCCCCGCAGTGCTGGCAGAAATTGCCGGAGGCCGGCTTGCCACAGCCCGAACAGTTACTGGACGTCATTGAGTTGCTCCTCACTCCGAATAACGGGTGGCTCGCAAGCTACCCATGGCTTGTCTGACGGACAACAAGAGGGGCCCGAACGCCCTCCGGTGGCCTCATATCTAGGCTAGCACCTGACATGTTAAGAAACCATCCCGCCAATCGTGAAGATTTCTTACCCCATGGAACCGATCATGTAAGCTTCACGATGTCTTCAT
>JBDHMR010000583.1:0-2765 GCA_039656035.1 Gemmatimonadota bacterium | reverse complement strand
ACCCAATGATGGTGATACGATCAGCAGCCATGGCCCGTCAACGAGACGCCCGGCGGCAACCCGAAATTACGGGTGTCGCCGGGCGGCAAGTGCCCGATAGGATCCCGCGGTGGTCAACGCTCGTCAGACGATCCTGAATCAGCCTGTTCGCTGGCGAGTGTCAAGAGGGCGGCAGGCGTCCTGGCCTGTTCGAGGAGCGTGAGAGCCGCCAGAATCTGTGAATCGTCGCTGTTCCGGCGCTGGAACTCCAGGTCCCTGCCGAAAACGTAGCGAGCGATTTCGTAGCCCAAATGGTCGTCGACCAGCGATCCCGCGGCGTTGAAGTCGGCCTGGGACACCTCGCCCCCGCGCTCAACCAGTTTGTCGTACAGTACGGCACGCATGGCTGGGGTAACGACGAAGTCCACGTCGGTGATTGCGCCTTCGTCCTTCAACTCCAGAGTGTAGGAAGTGATGGCATCCCGGTACTTCGGCCAATCCTCGCCCATGGTACGTACGAACATCTGCTCGGCGGTGCTCAGGGTATCTGAGGCCACCGGCACATCGGGGATGATCCCGCCGCCGCCGCGCACCTGACGGCCTGACGCCGTATGGAACACTGGGAGCGTGGAGTCGGCGGCAGGTTCTTCACCAGCTACCATGTCGAAGTCGGCGCCGATCCCGGCCTGCATTCGCTGGATGGTTCTGCCACTCGGCGTGTACCACCGCGCGGTAGTCAGTTTGAGGGCCGTGCTGCTGCCGAGCCGATACAGAGTCTGCACCAGCCCTTTCCCGAAAGTGGTTTCGCCCACAATGATGGCGCGGTCGTGATCCTGCAACGCGCCGGCAATGATTTCAGCCGCGCTGGCGCTGTAACGATCGACCAGAACTACGATCGGCATGTCAGGCCAAGCCTGCACGTGTTTGGTGGTGAACTTCCTGGTAGAGCCGCGAGCACGACCCCGGGTCGACACCACTTCTTCGTGGGTTGCGGCGCAAATCGAGTATGAGGGAGTGCATCCCACGCTCCCGCAGTGACAGAATCTCGTTGCGCAGTTCCGGGGCCGAGGCTTCGCTTACCGTATTGAGGGAGACGTAGCCGATCCCGTCGTCGAACATGGTGCCCGGTGGTACCGAGCGCACGTGAATGACCGCCCGGGTAATGTTGAACGTGAGCGGGGCGGCCACACCGGCGCGGTGCACCATGATGGTAACGGTGGATCCGTCCTCGCCCCGCAGGGTGTTGACGGCCTGATCGCTGCTCCAGTCTTCGGTGGACTCACCGTCCACTTCGATGATCTGGTCTCCGCTTTCGACGCCGGCCCGTTCCGCCGGCGTGTCCGGCAATGGGGCCACCACGGTAATCCACCCGTCGCGCACGTCGATCTGGATACCGAGTCCGCCGTAGTTTCCGGTGGTGGTTTCGGTAAGCCGCCGGAAACTCTCGCCGGCGAGCAGTACCGTGTACGGGTCGTCGAGTTCTTCGATCAACCCCGCGATGGCCTTGTCGTAGAGTTCCACTTCGCCGATGGAATCGACGTAGTAGGCGTCGATGTGCCGGAGCACGTCGTCGAACAGCCTGGCTTGTTGAAACACGCCGCCGTCATTGGACACACCCCGCTGGACGAACCAGCCGCCAGTTACGAACGACATGACTGCTACCAGGACGATGACACCCCACCGATACTTCATGCTACCTCCAAACCACGCGGCGCTGCGCGCCCGCACCGAAGTCAGTTCCGAACGAGGACCCCCTATACAGAACCCTCGACCACTCCAAAAGTTTCAGAAGCGCGGGCTGCAATGACGTCCCACGACGCTTCGAGCAATGCCTCGGGAGACACCACCCCGTCCACATGTACCACGCCGGGGCCGGACGCCGCCAGATACGCCTCGGCTACCTGCTCATGGAAATCTACATCTTCCTGGTCCAGCCGGTCGAGTACCAGGCCGCCGGCGCGCTGGCGTTGGAGTCCGACGTCAGCCGGGACATCGACCACCAGGGTGATGTCAGGCACGACGCCGGCGACCGCCGCCTCGTTGGCCACGCGCACCAAGGCAGGGTCGATGCCCCTGGCTCGGCCCTGGTACACTTCAGTGGACATGGCAAACCGGTCGGCGATGACCACCTTACCTTCAGCCAACGCGGGTTCGATCACCCGGGCGACCAAGTCGGCACGCGCCGCCAGGAACAGAAAGAGCTCCGCGATCGGGGCCACTTGGTGCTCCGGGTCGAGGAGTGCCAGTCGGACAGCCTCGGCGACCGGCGTACCCCCCGGCTCTCTCACCCTAACCGGGTCGATGCCACGCTCGAGCATCCGTTGTGACAGTCCCGCAACGAGCGTCGACTTACCCGAGCCTTCGGGGCCTTCGACGACGATGAACGTCCCGCGTCGACCAGTCACAGGGTGATGATACTGCTCGTGGAGCCGGCCTCGATGCCATCGCTGATGTCCTTGTTCACAGTGGCCATCAGCTTGTCGAAGTTAGACCGGGCAACCACATAGGCCTGGCCGGTCGGGCTGGTTTCCAGGGCCTGCACCGCCTGCTGATAGGTCGCCATGGTTTCCTCGTCGGGCTGCTGCCCGGACGCCATCGCCTGGTCTACCTTGATCGCCAGAGTTTGAATGGTTTCCAGCCGGGCTACCGTATCTTTGTCTTCGCGCAACGACGATTCGGACCGGCGCATGGCTCGATATTCCTCCGACTGCCCGATCATCCGTCCCAGTTCCTTGGCCTTCTCGTTAATCACCGTCTGCTCTCCTTTTGGGCCATAACAAATCGTT
>JBDHMR010000582.1:0-2458 GCA_039656035.1 Gemmatimonadota bacterium | reverse complement strand
GGCGCCCTCGGAAACGGGAGCCCCGTCCCACGCCCCGGTCCCGGCAGACCCCACTGTGACTCCTGGGTTGTGACGCGCCAACATGGTACACAGCACAGCTTCCGCCATCGGACTACGACATGTGTTTCCCGTGCACACCAGCAGGATGTCGGTCATGGAGCCCACCGTCCTGCACGGGCCCGCAGCTCTTCGCGCGGGATGGCCCCTTCCCGGATGATGGTGGGCGGCACACTGGTGCAATCGACCAGGGTGGAGGGCGGTACGTCGCCTAGCACCCCACCGTCCAGCAACAGCAATGAGCCGTCGGCCACCGCATCCCGGAATCGGTCATCCAAACCCTCGACCCCCGGGGCCGGCCTCTCTCCCGGGCGGTTGGCCGACGTCGACGTCAATGGCGCACCCAGCGCCGCGATCATTTTCCGGATGCGGTCGTGAGAAGTAACCCGCACCGCCACGCCACCCTCCGGGCCGCGCAATCCATCCGGCAGGCGACCCTCACCCCCCCGCAGCACCAAGGTCAGAGGACCCGGCCAGAATTCGTCGGCCAGGACCCTGGCGGAGGGGGTGAACACGAGACCACAAGACTCGGCCATCGGCCGACTGGAGACCAGTAGCAGGAACGGCTTCCGGGCCGGTCGTCCTTTGAGAGCCGCCAGGGCTGCCAAATCTTTGGCCACTGCTCTCGAACCCAGGCCGTACACCGTTTCGGTCGGGTAGCCCAACAGGCCCCCACCAGCCAAATGCTCTCCCACCCGGGGTGTGGCCGCCTCGGCCTCGGCGTCGGTTCGGAAAGGGAGGATCATACTCGAGCCGCCTTGACCATCCGTTCGGCCAGCTCGAGATCGTCGGTCGTGGTGACCTTGATGTTCCTCGGGCTGTCCGGAACGATGACCACCGGGGCCCCGGTCGCTTCCACCAGGGAGGCGTCGTCGGTAGCCCGCGAGCGGTCGTCACCCACCTGGCGATACGCTTCGGCCAACATGGCCCGCGGGAACCCTTGTGGAGTTTGTGCCCGCCACAGGTGCTCGCGCGGAATCGTTTCGTGGATGCGCGGTGGATCCGAGTCAGGCACGGTACGCTTGAGAGTGTCCAGTAGCGCCACGGCGGCAACCGCGCCGACGCCCCGACGCGCTTCTCCTATTACCGCGTCGATGACCGCCGTCTGAACCAGCGGTCTGGCTCCGTCGTGCACCAGTACCACGCTGCATGATTCCGGCAACGCTGCCAGTCCGGCCGCCACCGAATCACTCCGCTCATCACCGCCGGCGACGACAGTAAAGGTCGAACTGGTTACCGACGACAACCACTCCGGTGGAGCCGCGGCCTCAGCCGGGGAAAGCACCACTGTCACGTGCGCCACGTCCGGATGGGAGGCGAATGGTCGTACGGCATGGAGCAACAGAGGCACGCCGCACAACTCTCGGTAGACCTTGGGAACGGATCCCCCGAAACGGCGGCCCTCCCCCGCCGCCACGACCACCACCCCGACGTCACGCGGCAAGCGCCCTCACCAAGTCGTCCACCCGGTCCAGCCGAACAAGGTCCATGACAGATGGTCCGCCGGCGATCCGGCTGGACGCGAAGCAGCGCCGGAATCCATGTTGCGCCGCCTCGGCAAGGCGCCGATCCGTGCCGCCGACGGGTCGAACTTCGCCGCCCAACCCTACCCGGTGTCGGGGTCTGGGTCAAACTGGACACCAGTGCCGCCACCACAGCCAAGTCGGCTCCTGGTTCGGTGAGGCGCACGCCGGCGCTGACCTGGAGGAAGACGTCGAGTTGGGCGAACGAGAGTCCCGCGCGCCGCTCAAGGACCGCCAGCATAACCGCCAACCGTTTGTGGTCGAGCCCGGTGGCGACTCGCTGCGGAGTACCGTACCCGGTCGGCGCAGTGAGCGCCTGCACCTCCACCAGCACCGGACGGGTTCCTTCCATGAGGGCGGTCACTGCGGTCCCGCTGATGCCGTCGGCCCTGGCGGCGAGGAACAGCGTCGAGGGATCCGCCACCGGGACGAGCCCCTGATCGGTCATGGCAAAGACGCCCAGTTCGTCGACGGATCCGAACCGGTTCTTGGTGGCTCGTAGCAGACGGTGGTCGAGCGTCCGCTCGCCCTCGAAATACAGCACGGTGTCGACGATGTGTTCCAGAGTCTTGGGCCCGGCAATGCCACCACCTTTGGTGACGTGCCCCACCACCATGACCGCGGTACCGGACTCCTTGGCGAACCGCATCAGCCGCGCGGCGCATTCGCGGACCTGGGTAACACTCCCGGGCGCGCTCTCGACCTCGTCGCTGGTGATGGTCTGGATGGAATCGACGATCAACACGCTGGCGCCGAGTGTCTCGCTGGCGGCGATGATGCGCTCCAAGCCTGTGTCGCCAATGACGTGGACGCTACCAGCGGGTTCGGTGAGCCGGGTATCCCGCAAACGAAGTTGCTCGACCGACTCTTCGCCGGAG
>JBDHMR010000581.1:0-2121 GCA_039656035.1 Gemmatimonadota bacterium | reverse complement strand
TGGGTACTTCTCGTTCGAGGCGGAGCGCCGAGGGGCCCGTCGGGTCTTGGCGACGGATTACTTCTGCTGGAGCGGCCTGGGGTGGGGTACAAAGGCCGGTTTTGATCTGGCTCGCGAAGCACTCGGCTCAAGAGTCGAGGACCAGGAGATCGACGTGATGGACGTCAGCCCGGATAGTACCGGTGAGTTCGACGTGGTAATGTTCCTCGGGGTGTTGTACCACATGCGACACCCGCTGCTAACCCTCGAGAAAGTGTCGGCGGTGACCGGCGACATGCTGATCTTGGAGACGCAGGAGTTGGGGCAGGACGGTACCAACTGGAGCGGGCCGAACGAGGCGTGCGTGATCGCCATGCTCAAGGACGTGGGGTTCAAGAGGGTGGATGTGTACAGTCGATCTTACAGGAAGACGGCCCTGTGGCCCTTTCCCAAGTCGCTCGGGAAGATCCGGGGCAACCGTGCGGTATTCCATGCCTGGAAATGAGCTAGGAAGTGGCGCGCCCGCAGGGGCGACTAAGGTCGAGTAGCCGTCCCGCGTTGACTCAATTGACAGCTCAGATCTGAGCGGTGTCTTGGTATATTCCGCTAGTGCAGACCAGAACCCTGGACCGTCGTCCAGAGGTATTCCGATCTTCTCCGCTCAACGGATCCATCAACCCAGCCACAACAGGAAAGAAGCATGGACGCAAATATTGATAGAAGCGAAGGCAAGTGTCCCGTAATGCACGGGAGTCCAGTACACACGACTGTCGGGGCCACGTCGAATCGGGACTGGTGGCCCGATCAGCTGAACCTCGGCATTCTCCACCAAAACTCTCCGGCGGCGAACCCGATGCCCGAGGCATTCAACTACGCTGAGGAGTTCAAGAAGCTTGACGTCGAAGCCCTCAAGGAGGATCTCTTCGCGTTGATGACCACGTCTCAGGACTGGTGGCCGGCTGACTACGGTCACTACGGGCCGCTCTTTATCCGGATGGCGTGGCACAGCGCGGGCACCTACCGCATCGGAGACGGCCGCGGCGGCGCATCCTCTGGTTCACAACGCTTCGCGCCCCTCAACAGCTGGCCTGACAACGGGAACCTCGACAAGGCGCGGAGGCTGCTCTGGCCGATCAAGCAGAAGTACGGCAACAAGGTCTCCTGGGCCGACCTCATGATCTTCGCGGGCAATTGCGCCCTGGAGTCGATGGGATTCGAGACCATCGGATTCGCCGGTGGGCGAGAGGACGTCTGGGAGTCCGAACAAGACATCTACTGGGGTGTCGAGAACGAGTGGCTCGGGGACAAGCGCTACTCCGGTGACCGGGAACTCGAGAACCCGCTCGGCGCTGTTCAGATGGGTCTGATTTACGTGAACCCGGAGGGGCCGAACGGAGAACCCGATCCGTTGGCTGCGGCCGTCGACATCCGTGAGACCTTCGCGCGCATGGCGATGGACGACGAAGAGACCGTCGCCCTCATCGCCGGCGGACACACTTTCGGTAAGTGCCACGGCGCGGGCGACCCGGCACTGGTAGGTCCTGCGCCCGAGGGCGCGAGCATCGAAGAGCAAGGCCTCGGCTGGGAGAGCAGCTTCGGCAGTGGCAAAGGCGACGACGCGATCACCAGCGGCCTGGAAGGCGCGTGGACGCCGAACCCGGTGCACTGGGACAACGGCTTCTTCGACACGCTCTTCGGCTACGAGTGGGAAGTGACGAAGAGCCCTGCTGGCGCGTGGCAGTGGACGCCGAAGGACCCATCGGCGGCCGATGTAGTCCCCGATGCGCACGACACTTCGAAGCGGCACGCGCCCATAATGGCCACGACCGACATCTCTTTGAGAGAGGACCCAATCTACCTGCCCATTTCGAAGCGTTTCCACGAGAACCCGGACCAGTTGGCAGACGCGTTCGCCCGGGCGTGGTACAAGCTTACCCACCGCGACATGGGCCCCCGATCCCGCTATCTGGGCCCACTGGTTCCGAACGAGGAGTTTCTGTGGCAGGATCCCGTCCCCGAAGTCGATCATGAACTTGTCGACGCGCAGGACATCGGAACCCTCAAGGGCAAGATCCTCGCGTCCGGACTTTCCATCTCCCAGCTGGTCTCGACCGCCTGGGCATCGGCCGCAACCTTCCGCGA
>JBDHMR010000580.1:0-2060 GCA_039656035.1 Gemmatimonadota bacterium | reverse complement strand
CCGTGCGTACGATTGGGGTACTCCATAAACCGAAACTGCTTGTTGGCGGCGACAAGAGAATTCACCAACGCTTCGGTGTTCTGGTAGTGCACGTTGTCGTCGCCTCCGCCGTGCACCACGAGCAGATTCCCGCTCATCTGTTCCGCGTAACTCAGGGGCGAACCCTTGTCGTACCCCTCGGCGTTGTCCTGCGGCAGGCCGTTGTAGCGTTCGGTGTAGATGGTGTCGTAGTACTTCCAGTGGGTCACGGGGGCCACCACCACGGCGGTCGAGTACACATCACCATGCTGGAACAGGGTGTTCAAGCTCATGAAGCCACCGTAGCTCCAGCCCCAGATGCCCACCCGGGCGGGGTCCACGTAGGGCCGAGCACTGATGACTCGTGCAGCGGCCGCCTGGTCGTGGGTTTCCACCACCCCCAGTTGGCCGTATATGATTTTGCGGAAATCGCGCCCGCGGGCTCCCGTGCCACGGTTGTCGATACTGGCGACGATGATGTCCTGTTGGCTCAACATGACGTGCCACAGGTAAGTGGATCCGCCCCAACTGTCGCGCACCGTCTGCGACCCGGGCCCGCCGTACACGTAGAACAGGATCGGGTACTGCCGGGTGGAGTCGAAGTTGGGCGGCTTGATCATCCAGCCATTGAGAGATACTCCCTCGCCGATGTCCACCGAAAAGAAATCCGACGGTCCCCGGTCGAGCGCGGCGACCCGTTCGCGTAGTTGCGTGTTTTCCACCACCGGGCGCACCAACTCGTGCGTCGGCAAGCCCACCAGATTGGTTACCGGCGGTGAGCCGAACCTGTGGAACGAGTGAAATGCCCAGGCGAAGTTGGGCGCTACGTTGTAGCTGTGGGTCCCCTCCTGATCGACAGGCGACAACCGCTCCAGCTGGGCCTGCCCCTCGAGCGGCGTGCGGTACAGGTAACGCTGGGTCGGGTTGTCTGGCGAGGCGATGAAGTAGAGCCACTCCTCATCGGTGTCGACCCCAACGATGCTGATGACGTCGAACTCACCCGGAGTCAGCAGCCGGCGGGTGGCGCCGTCCCTGGAGACCATGTAGGCGTGGTTCCAGCCGTCTTTCTCGCTGGTCCACAGAAACGACTCGCCGTCGTCCAGCCAGGCGAAGTCGTCCACCGTTTCCACCCACGCCTCATCGCGCTCGGTCAGTACCGAATGCAGCTTGCCAGTGGCGACGTCGCCGATCACAAGGTCGAGAGTGTTCTGCAGCCGGTTGAGCACCTGCATCACCACCTGGTCAGAATTGGCGGCCCACTCCATCCGGGCGATGTAGTAGTTGCGCGAATCCCCCGGAATGCTGATCCAGGTGATGTCGCCGCCGCCGGCCGACACCACGCCGACCCGGTTGGCGGAGTTGGTCTCACCCGCCTTGGGGTACTGCACCGAGGTGACCTGCGAATACAGGGAATCCGTATCGTTGATCAAGTCGAAATTGCGTACGCCCTCGGCGTCGAGTTGCCAGAAGGCGATCCGTTCACCGTCCGGGCTCCAGCGCCAGCCGTCCCGGAGGCCCAGTTCTTCTTCGTAGACCCAGTCGAACGTCCCATTGATGATGGTGATCGAGCCATCGTGCGTCAGCTGAGTGATCCGCCCCGTCCGCAGATCTTCGACGTACAGATTGTTCTCCACCACGTAGCCAATCCGGTCGCCGTCCTGGCGCACCAACACCAGGGGCGACTATTGGGTGCTCGATCGATCGAGCACCCAATAGTCGCCCCTGGTGTTGGTGCGCCACACGCGCTTGGTGTTGGTGAAAATCAACAGTCGCTCGAACTCGTCACTCCACGAGTAGTTGCGAATGGCGAGGGGTACCGTGTCGCGCGCCGGTACCAACTCCTCGGCCGGCACGAACACCGACCGGCTGGCCGTCTCGGTATCGTAGCGCACGATGTCCCGGCCGGGCCCATCTTCGGATCGCTCCAGCGTAGTGTAGGAGGTCCCGTCACCCAGCCAGCGGACAGGACCGAACCGTTCGCTGCGGAAGTCACGCGACCCGTAGATGCGGTCGACCGTGAGCCGGGAAGAATCGGTCTCCTG
>JBDHMR010000579.1:0-3117 GCA_039656035.1 Gemmatimonadota bacterium | reverse complement strand
GTTTGCGCGACGGTGCCTCGGCAGGTTCCGGGCTGAAGTGGGTGATCTGGTCCCACGTCCGGCTGATGCCATCGCCGAAGATGAGAACCAAGTCACCGGGGGCTGCCAAGCGGAGCGCATGATCGACCGAGGCGACCTAATCGGGGATCATTTCGATGGCGGCGGGATCGACGCCGGCATCGACGAGCGCCTGTTGCTGAATCCGGGGCACTTCGTCCCCGTCGCGTCCCCTGAGCCGGTCGTCGCGGCGGCAGATGTAGTGATCGAAGTGTCCTGCGCACGCCGTGGCGATATCCCGGATGTCTTCATCGCGCCGGTCACCCGGGGCGGCGACTACCACAATCTTGCGCCCCTCGGTTTCGAGCCGATCGGACAACTGCACCATGGCATCGACCGCCGATGCGTTGTGGCCATAGTCGAGGATGACCTTGAAGGGATGCTCGTTGAAAATGTTGCCGCGCCCGGGGGCCTGGAAAAACGTGGTATCGAACGACTGCAATCCGTGGCGGATGTCCTCGAGTTTGACGCCCATGCTGTAGGCGATTGCGGCGGCGAACATGGCGTTCTGGACGTTGTGCATCGCCCGGCCTTCGACGGTGGCAGGTATCAGATGGGTCCAGACGAGTGGGATGTGGGCGCCATTGTCGTATATCGTGATCATGTGTCCGTTCATGCCGACTTCAAGCACCACACCGCGGCCACCGGCGCGAATGTGCTCGCGGACCAGAGGGTGGTCGGCACTCATGGTCACGTAGCAAACGTTTTCGGCTTCGGAGTAGTCTGCCATACGGAGGCACAGAGGATCGTCCGCGTTGAGCACAGCCGTGTCCCGCGCGACCTCGATGACGATACGCTTGACCTCAGCCAGCTGTTCGATCGTCTCGATCCCTTTCAAGCCGAGGTGATCGGGCTGAACGTTGAGGCAGGCACTCACATCGGTATGCCGCAGGCCCATCCCGGCCCTGAGCAGTCCTCCGCGGGCCGTTTCGAGCACGGCTACATCAACGAACGGATCGGACAGCACCATGCGGGCTGCGACCGGCCCGGTCATGTCGCCCTCGACCGTCCGCTGGCCGTCGATGTACACCCCATCGGTTGAGGTCAGCACGACAACTTTCCCCGTCAACTTGTGGATGTGCGCCAACATCCGGGCCGTTGTCGTCTTGCCGTTGGTACCGGTAATGGCCGCGACCTTGATTCGACTGGGGCTACCGGCAGGAAACAGCATGTCCATCACGGGACCGGCGACGTCGTGTGGCTCGCCTTCACTCGGCGCTACGTGCATGCGGAATCCCGGCGCCGCATTGACCTCGCAGATGCCGCCGCCGTGTTCCTTGTAGGACTTGCTGATATCGTCGGTGATGAAATCCACACCGCCCACGTCGAGTCCGATGGCGGTAATGGCCCGGACCGCCATGGCGACGTTGTCGGGGTGCACTACATTGGTCACGTCGATGGCGGTCCCGCCCGTGGATAGGTTGGCGGTCGATCGCAAGTAAACGCCCTCGCCAGCCGGAGGCACGGTCTGCCGGTCATAGCCGTGCTGGGCCAACAGCCGGTCGGCCTGGTAATCGAATTCGAGTCGAGTGAGAACCTTCTCGTGCCCCACACCACGGCGAGGGTCACTATTGACCTCGGCTACCAGGTCTTCGATGGTGCTCTTGCCGTCGCCCACCACGTGGCCGGGCACACGCTTGGACACGGCAATCAACTCCCCGTTGACGACCAACATGCGGTGGTCGAACCCGGTCACCCACTGCTCTACCAAAATGCCCCTGCTGTGCTCCCGTGCCTGGCAGAACGCGGTCCGGACTTCATCGTCGGTCTGCAAATTCAGAGAGACGCCCCGGCCGTGGTTGGCGTTGAACGGTTTCACCACCACCGGATCGGCATCAGATTCCTTGTACACCAGTGTCTGATTGGGTACCGGGAGCCCCAGGGTCCTCAGGATGCGGCTGGTCTCTTCTTTGTCCGAGGCAATCTCCACCGCGATGTGCGGCGTGCGGCTGGTAATCGTGGCCTGGATGCGCTGCTGATATCGGCCGTGGCCGAACTGAACCAGGCTGTATTCGTTGAGCCGGATGTAGGGGATGTCTCGTTCCCGCGCAGCCTGCACCAACGCGGCGGTACTGGGCCCGAGAGCTCGTCGCTGGGTGAAGCGAATGAAAGCTTCGCGCTCCTTGACCCAATCGAACTCTTTGTCCTCGGGCGACTGGAGTTCCGGGGGGAGCAACGCCTGCAGGAGAGCCATGGCCAGGCGTCCGGCCTCGAGGCCGACCTCGGCCTGGTCGTACTGGTAGACGACGTCGTATTCGCCGGGGGTTCCAGTGGAGCGGGTCTTGCCAAATGTGACCGTCTCACCTGCCATGTTTTGAAGTTGGATGGCGACGTGTTCCAGGATGTGCCCCATCCAGGTCCCTTCACCTTCCGTCAGGCGCCGGATGAAGCCGCCGGGTTCACCGTAGGAGCAGCCATGCTCCTGCAACCCAGGCAACCACTCGATTAGGGTGTCGATGAAGGTCGGTCCCAGGCGCACGCTGGGCCACTCCTCGAGTTCCTCGAGGTCGAGCACCAACCGAATGACCGGGAAATGGGCGTACAGGCTGGGGCCAAGGTAGACCGACCGCTGCCGAATGTTCATGCCATCCTCACACGATGTGACCTGAGTTGTTGCGCCAGCGGCTGCCTCAGGCGACAGCAGCCGGAGCGAAGGCCTCGCGCGAGTGGAGGTCGAAGGAGGCCCCTTCCGTGAGAATGTGCAGCCGGACGCCGATAATGCAAACGGGGTCGTCCTCGTTGGCAGAGTCCATCGAGGTGTATTGCACCTCCGAGGGGTCGATGATGGTGATGGCATCACTGCCGTCCACCTCGAGACAGTCATCCGGGCCGATGAAACCGGCGGTATCTTCGTCCATCCCCAGTCCCACTGCGAATGGATTGTAGGCGAGCGCTGCGAGGAGCCTGCCCAGGCGTCCCCGCTGGCGGAAATGTTGGTCCACGATAACCCGGTTGGTCAGGCCAAGTCCGGGGGCGAGTGTTACCCGATCGGCCCTCGGTGTGGGTCCTTCCTGGCCGAATGCTATCATGTGCTCGCTCAGGAACGCGGCGCCGGCCGAG
>JBDHMR010000578.1:0-3341 GCA_039656035.1 Gemmatimonadota bacterium | reverse complement strand
CCACCCTGGTACCGCTGTCGCCCGCCGACTCGGCTCCACTGTACGTCCAGATGATGGGTGGCGCCACCAGGATCCTGGCGGAGGGCCAGGCGTTACACGATCAGGGCAAGTACATGCACGCCCAGGAAATCCTCAACAAGCTGGTGCAGGCTGAACCGCAGAACCAGGCCGGCAAAGACCTGCTGGCGGACGTGTTCGAGCAGATCGGTTACCAGCAGGAGAACCCCGGTCTGCGCAACAGTTACCTCGCGGCGGCCTACGAGCTACGGTCGGGGATCCCCCAGGGAGAGGTCGTGAGCTCTAGCAGCCCAGACGTGATCCGGGCAATGACCACGGAGAGTTTCCTCAACTTCCTCGGCATCAGGATGGACAGCCAGAAAGCTGAGGGCATGCGATTCACGGTCAACCTGATCACCCCGGATAACGGCGAAAAATTCATCATCGAAATGGAGAACGCCACGCTCACCAATGTCGAGGGATTCTTGGCCGAGGATCCCGACCTGACCCTTACCATCAATCGTTCCGATCTGGAGTTGACCATGATGGGGGCCAAGACACTGGAAGCACAGATCGCCGACGGCAGTGCTACCGTGGACGGAGACGCCGGCGTTCTGCAACAACTGGCCTCGACCATGGTCGACTTCGACCCGCGTTTCGAGATCATGCCGGGCACCAAAGTCAGGGATACCGAGTCGGAGACATCCAATCCGTACGAGGCCGATCTTGGTGCGCCCGCCATCGAGTAAGCACCAGGCCAAGCTGTCAGGGGTCGTGGGGCGTGCAGTCACCGGTTGAATCTGTGAAAAGGGAAACGATATCATGAGAATGAACGCCATGGTGCTTGGCTCGTTCGTGGTCTGGGCCGGTGTCGGCCTCTCGATCAGCCCCACACGCCTCTCGGCCCAGGTCGAAACCGTGGTTACCCAGGACGACCTAGTCGAGGAACGGGTCTATTCCCCGTTCGTCAACCGGGCCTACCCCGACCAGGTGTTGTTCGGCGACACTCACTTCCACACCAACCTCTCGTTCGACGCCGGGCTGGTGGGGACCAGGCTCACCATGGACGAGGGCTATCGCTTTGCTCGCGGGGAGAAGGTGATCTCCAACACCGGCCAGCCGGTCCAGTTGATCCGGCCGCTCGATTTTCTGGTGATCACCGACCACGCCGAGATGATTGGGTTGGCCCCGATGATTCAAGAGTCGAATCCGCTCCTCCTGGCGGATCCTTGGGGGGCGTGGGTCCACGAGCGATTCAACGCCGGGCCGGAAGGGCGCATGGAAGCTTTCGGCAACATCATCGAGGCAGCCGTCCAGGGCATCAACCCCTTCAGCTCCGATGAGGCAGCGCAGAGCATTTGGCAAGATTTCGTCACCAAGGCGGATGGGTACAACGAGCCAGTGCCGTTTTCCATGTTCGACAGCCCCGACCCGCAGGGTCTCTGGGGCTACCTGGCGCGCTACGAGGAGCATACCGGCGGCCGGGCCCTGGCCATCCCCCACAACGGCAACCTCAGCAACGGCTTGATGTTCGGCGAGACGACGTTCGACGGGAGTCCCATCACCAAAGAGTACGCCGAGGCCCGGAGTCGATGGGAACCGCTCCATGAGATGACCCAGATCAAGGGGGACGAAGAGACACATCCATTGCTCTCCCCTGACGATGAATTCGCCGATTTCGAGAACTGGGACGTTCGCAACCTAGATGGTTCGGCGCCCAAGGTGGCTGAGATGTTCCAGTACGAGTACGCTCGTTCGGCTCTCATGCTCGGACTCAGGCTCGGCGCCAATCCGTACAAGTTTGGTATGACCGGCGCCTCCGACACCCATACCGCCCTTTCCACCACGCGCGAGGACAACTACTTCGGCAAGTACATGAGTACCGAGCCTTCAGCGGATCGACACAACAACGAGGTCATTCCCGCCAAAAACCCCGCGCTCCGGATCTTGACTTCCCAGGAATCAGCGTCGGGCCTCGTTGGTGTGTGGGCCCGTGAGAACACCCGCGGGGATATCTTCGGCGCCCTGAAGCGGAAAGAGGTCTACGCCACCACGGGCACTCGCATTCGGGTGCGGGTTTTCGCCGGGTGGGATTTCGAAACGGACGATCTCTCACGGCCGGATTTTACGGCCCAGGGGTATCAGCGAGGCGTACCGATGGGTGGGGACATCAGCGACGCCCCGCGCCTCATGATCCGGGCATTGCGCGATCCCGACGGGGCCAATCTCGATCGGGTGCAGATCATCAAGGGGTGGTTGGACGCCAATGGCCAAACGCATGAGCGCGTCTACGATGCAGCCGTATCGGACGGACGCCGGATTGGCGGCGATGGTCGGGCGCGGGATCCAGTGGGTAACACGGTAGACGTGGCCACGGCCACCTTCAGCAACACGATCGGTGATGCAATGATGAACGCGCACTGGCAAGATCCGGATTTCGACCCATCGCAGCCGGCGTTTTATTACGTGCGTGTGCTCGAAATCCCGACGCCACGGTGGACCACGTACGACGCGGCGTTCTTCGGAATCGACCTGCCGGAAATCGTGCCGGCAACGATCCAGGACCGGGCCTACACGTCGCCGATCTGGTACACGCCGTAATCAGAGTGATCCGATCAGCGCCGCGATCGGCCGGAGCGAGGAGTATGTGGCTTTTCGTTCTGGCATCGCTCGCGGCGGGGGTCGTGACGCCGCGCCGCGCCGGAGCGCAGGAACCGCTGTTCGATGAGTTCCACACGTGGACCGACCTGGCCACGATCTACAACGTCAGTGACCGCTTTCGCTACGACGGGGACTACGGCATCCGCGGGCTCATCACCGACCGCGACTGGACGCAGTGGTACCTGCGTCCCTCCGTGCGCTACCGGCCGAAAACATGGCTAACGCTCCACGGGGGCGCGGCGTTGTTCTATAACGTCCTCCCCGCCGAGGACCTTCCCGAACTCCGTCCCTGGGTGGGCGTTCGCGTGATCGGACCAGCGCTGAAGGGGTTCGTGCTCCGCAACTACGTTCGGCTGGAGCTACGCGCATTCTATAGGAAAGACATCCAGGAATGGGACGTGGGAATGCGAGGCCGGTGGCAACTGCAAGTGAGCTCGCCCTTCTTCAGCATGCTGTCCGCCAACGAATTCTATGCGGTGACCTCGGTCGAACCGTTCTTCGATCTGTCCTCGAATACGGTCGCGGGCTTCAGCGACCGGTTCCGCTTTACCCTGGGCCTCGGCAAAGTCATGTCCGATGCGCTGCGGGTGGAACTCAACTATTTGTTCCATAAGGTGAGGATCCCCGACCAGGGTGGCTCCCTGGATGCCGACGACCATGTCATGCGCCTGCGATTCTTCCAC
>JBDHMR010000577.1:0-3478 GCA_039656035.1 Gemmatimonadota bacterium | reverse complement strand
TGACGGAGCCGCAAGATCTCGGCGTAAAATCGAGACCGCCCGTCCTGAAGGGCATCGCTGATGCGGATGGACGCCACGATCTGGAGTTGGGTGAGGGACATGGCGGTGGCCGTGACGGTGCCACCGGCCAGGGCCAGGACGGTGTTCACTCCCACGGCACGCAACAGGGTGCTCTTGCCCGACATGTTGGAACCGCTCACCATCCACAGAGGGATGTCGGCACTCAATTCGACGTCGTTTCGGACACCCACGCTCAACGGCAGCAACGGATGACCCAGGCCCGCGGCCGATAGGCCGGGCGTCCCGTGTTGTACCTCGGGGAACACGTCGTCTGGATGATCGTAGGCTCGGCCGGCCAAGGAGCTCAACGCCTCAAAATCTCCCACGGCCGTCAACCAGGTCGGCACGGCCGATCCGTACCGTCGACGCCAGGCCTCGGTGGCCATGGCCAGTTGGGTCGTTCCCAGGACCAACCCGAACAGCGCGCGCGCGAATGGGTTCCGGCGGGAATTGAGCCAATCCGCCAGTCGCTCCAGCCGGGCGATGGTCTGTGACGGGGTCAGGCCATCCTTGCCGAGCGCGTCTGCCAAACGCCGGAGGTAGGGGTCGGTGAACGACTCCCGTTCAAGTCTTGCCAGCAGGGCCACCAGGGTGGTCAGCGAATGCGCGGCATGTTCAGCTTCCGCCACCACTCGCAGCACCGCCCTGTGGTAGTATTGGCCGAAGAGCATCTGCACGGTCAGCACCGCCATCAGCGCCCCAATGTGAAGTCCGAACAGCCAGCCGATCACGGCGGCAGCCGAGATCGCTCCCATCCCGAACGCGGCAATGCGCGATGCCGGTGTCAGCGCCGGCTCTCGCGCGGCGGCCCAGTCGGCCAGTGTCGGACCCTCGAGCCGGTGGCCCACGCCCGAGCCCAGCACTGCGAGATCCTCCCTGAAGTCGAGCATCGGAGCCAGTTCCCGCACGGCACCCTGGCGAGCGAGAATGTGCTCCTGGTCGGCGGCTGTGAGGAGCCAGGTAGCGAGAGTCGTCTGACCCTCCCTCGTCCGGGCGGAGCACAGGTACTGGAACAGGGAGGCGTCTCCGAACAGGTCGAGGTCGCCGGAGTAGGGGTGCTGCGGGTCGTCGAACAAGGACCCCGTGGGACCGTCGCCCTGCCAGGTTCCGTCGAGTCTAGCCAGGGCGCGTTGGTAGAAGGCCGCCCGGCGCTCGGCCGATTGGCGCCTGCTCGCCGTGCGGTCGTGAATGGTGCCGAGGACGAAGAAGATCGCCGGAAACACCAACAACCAGCCGGGGTGGAACAGGTGCAAGACGACCACCAGCCACAAGACCACCAGCGTGGCGAGAAACACCACGGCTCGGAGATTGCCGAGGCGGTGCTCGTGAGCCCGATAACCCTCGGCTTGGCGGATGCGGTCCGTTTGGCGCCGGGCATACTCGACGCGTGGCCCGGAACGGTCTACCTTGTCCGTCATCCTCCTGTCATCTCCATGTCCTTCCGTCGAGGTCCGTGTGGCCTTGCGGAAATCTAGTCCCGGAGCAGCCCTGCTGTTGTCGATGTGCACCGCACGATCTGGTAACGGGCTCGTCCCGGCCCCCTTCTTGGCGTCGGCCGGTGTTTGATCTTACCCTCGTCGGCCTGGGGCACGTGATACTGGGTCTGCTCCTGACCTACGACATTCTCATGCACAAGCACCGGCCGGTGTCGGCGGTGTTGTGGTTGGGGATCGCCTGGCTGTTCCCTTATGCCGGCGCGTTCCTGTACCTCACGTTCGGCAAGGACCGGATCAACCGGAGTACCCGCGCCAGGGCAGCGACCGAGGCTCTCGTGGCCCAGCGAGCCATGGCGCACCCGACCGCCGAACGGTTGTTGGCCAGCAACGAGCGCCATGGCGCACCCGACCGCCGAACGGTTGTTGGCCAGCAACGAGCGGAACGAAGCACGGTACGCCGGGCACCCCGCCGAGCGTATCCTTCGCGCTACCGACCGGGTGAGTAGCAGCACATGGCTGGTTCCCGGTAACCGGGTCACCCTGCTGATCGACGGTGACCAATTCTACCCGCAACTACTCGCCGCCATCGACGGCGCCCGAGACAGCGTACACCTGCAGACGTTTAGAGGGTGTCAGTGTCCGGTTGCTGTACGACCGGTTCGGGTCGAGCGAGGCATTTTTCACCCGTATGTTCAAGGCGGCAATTGCAGACGGGGTCCAGGCCCGGTCCATCAGTCAGGCGAACGTGCTCAAGGGCCGATTTCAAATCAACCTCCGCAATCACCGCAAGGTGGCCGTGATCGATGGCAGTACCGCTTTCGTTGGTGGCATCAACATAGCCAGCGAGAATGTCGGCAAGTACACCAACGGCGCGCCGATCAGGGACTACCACACTCGAGTCGAAGGTCCCGCTGTAGCCGACCTGCAGCTGCAGTTCCTGAAGGACTGGTACTACGCTACCAGGGAACCGCTCACCAACATGCTGCAATCCTCGCTGTTCCCCCGCCTGCCGGACTCTGGGTCTGCCATGGTGAAGGTCCTGCCCGGGGGGCCGGTGAGGAGTGGCGGCAGTCTGGATGACGCCTACTTCACCGCCATCACCGCGGCTGAGCATACGCTGAGGATTACCACTCCCTATTTCGTTCCCGATGAGCCCATTGTAGAAGCCATCAGGTCGGCGGCACTCAAGGGCGTGGCGGTCGACCTCGTCGTGCCGAGAAAGAACAATCACTGGTACACCGGAGCCGCGGCGCGCGCTCTCTACGGTCCGCTCCTGTCGGTTGGTGTACGAATCCACGAACGGAACCCACCTTTCATGCACGCCAAGGCTCTGGTGGTGGACGATCACGTTTCGATCATCGGTTCCGCCAACCTCGACTATCGGAGCCTGCACCTCAACTTCGAGACCAACGTGCAGGTGGTGGACTCGGAGTTCACCCGGACACTCACGCAACAAATCGATCGCGAGATAGACCAGAGTGTATCGGTTACCGAAGTAGACCACGAAGACCGACCTGTCAGCCGGAGGCTGGTGCAAAATTTCTGCTTCCTGTTTCAACCGCTGCTGTGACCCAATCGTTCTCTACCCGTCCGGCTGGCTCTGACGATTGGCCGGCCATTTGGGACATCATGGAGCCCGTCATTGCCCAGGGGGATAGCTATGCCTGGGAACACGTCACCCCGGAAGAGGCTCGGGCGGTCTGGCTCGATGCCGATGCCGAGGTGTTTGTGGCCCTCGATGGCGGTAAGGTGGCTGGAACCTATCTCTTGAAACCCAATCAGCCGGGACGTGGTGCCCACGTGTGTAACGCGGCCTTCATGGTTGCTCCCGCAGTGCGAGGAAGAGGCGTCGGCCGCGCCATGGCGGAGGACGCGATGGTACGTGACAGGGCCGCCGGTTACAGTGCCATGCAGTTCAATCTGGTGGTGGCGACCAACGCGCCGGCCGTCGCCTTGTGGCGGCAGCTTGGATTCGGTGTCGT
>JBDHMR010000576.1:0-2977 GCA_039656035.1 Gemmatimonadota bacterium | reverse complement strand
ATCCTCGAAGCGTTCGATGGCACCATCGAACTGCGCCGCGGCGACGGCCAGAACTGATCACGATACCACAGCGGGAGATACCAATCATGAAGCGTTCGAGTACCCTGAGCATCCTGACGGCCCTGGCCTTTCTGGCGGGCGGCACGCTCGTAGCGCAGGACTTCAGTTGGAGTGGCCGGATCGCAGCCGGCAAGAGCATCGAAATCAAGGGTATCAACGGAAACATCCGGGCCGTCCACACCGACGGTGCCGAAGTAGAGGTCACCGCCGAGAAGGACGGGCGTGACCGGGACGAACTAACGTTCGAAGTGGTCGAGCACAGCGGTGGCGTAACCATCTGCGCCATGTACCCCGGGCGCTCGAACAAGCCCAACGAGTGCGCCCCCGGCGACGACGGCCGGATGAACACGGAAGACACCCGGGCGGAAGCTGACTTCGAAGTACGAGTACCCAGCGGCGTCTTGTTCGTCGGCAAGAATGTGAACGGCAACGTCACCGCGCGCGGCCTGACCGCCGACGCCGAGGCCAGTACTGTAAATGGCAACGTCAGCGTGACCACCCAGGGCTGGGCCGAAGCCTCCACCGTGAACGGCAGCATCAAGGTCACAGCCGGCCGGGCAGATTGGCAGGGGAGCGCCCACTTTTCGACGGTCAACGGGAGTATCGAGTTGACGTTGCCAGAGGGATTCAACGCCGAGGTAGAAGCCTCGACGGTCAACGGCGACTTCTACTCGGACTTTCCCCTGACCGTGCAGGGCAAGTTCGGCCCCCGGAAGATCACCGGCACCATCGGGAGTGGCGGTCGCAAGCTCGACCTCGAGACGGTGAACGGATCCATTCGGATAAACAAGTCCTAGGATATAGGACAACAAAGCGATGCGGCCCTGTCCTCTATTGAGGGACAGGGCCGCGTTGCTATTCAGCTTTACCGGGCCGGCTTAGCCGTCGTATGTCACGCGATAGACTACCCCGCCCTTGTCGTCTGAAACCAGCAAGGAACCGTCAGGCATTACCATGACGTCCACTGGCCGGCCCCAGGCGTCTCCCTCATCCAACCACCCGTCGATGAACACCTCGGAGTTCACTGCAGCACCCTCCTCGATTTCAACGACGATCACCCGGTACCCGTCGGGTACCGTTCGGTTCCAGCTGCCGTGTTGGGCGATGAATATCCGGTGCCGGTACTCGGCCGGAAACATGTCTCCCGTGTAGAACCGCATCCCCAGGCTAGCCACGTGGGCACCCATGCGTAGTGCCGGACCCACGAACTCCTCGCAGCCTCGCTCGGCGCCGTACTCGGGATCGGGAATAGACCCACCGTGGCAGTAGGGGTACCCGAAGTGGAGCCCGGCCTCGGGTGCCCGGTTGAGCTCGTCAGGTGGGACGTCATCACCCAGATTGTCCCGCCCGTTGTCGGTGAACCACAGCACTCCGGTGTCCGGGTGCCAATCGAACCCCACCGTGTTGCGCACACCGCGGGCAAAGACTTCGAGATCCGATCCATCGGGCCGAACCCGGAGGATGCTGGCGTACCGCTCGTCGGCAGACAGACAGATGTTGCACGGGGCGCCCACCTGGAAGTACAACCATCCGTCGGGCCCGAACCTGAGGAACTTCCACCCGTGATGGGTTTCGGTAGGGAGTCCGTCCAACAAGACGACCGGGTCCGGAGGATCATCGAGCCGTGCTTCGATGCCATCGTACCGGAGAATGCGGCTCACTTCCGCCACGTACAATGATCCGTCCCGGAACGCCACGCCGTTCGGCTGAGTCAGCCCGGTTGCGATGGTATGCACCACGTCGGCGGCGCCATCCCCGTCGTGGTCGACCATGGCGTACACGCGACCTTTCCGCCGAGTAGCGACGAATACGTAGCGACGAATACGGTACCCTCGGCACCCAGCGCCAGCGACCGGGCACCCTCGGCTCTGCCGAATTCGGTGATGTGAAATCCAGGGGGTAGCCGAAGGCGGCCGGGATCGACGCGGTCCACCCCGAACCCCAGGTACAGCACGACCGAGGCAAGAAATGATACCCAGAACATGATTCGGAGACGTCTATTCATTCCGGAGAAATGTAGCACGAAGCCCCGCGCATGACATGCGGCGGGGCCCCGTAGACGATCGAGTAATACCTTTCCCGGGCGTCAGCCCGGTCCCTGCTACATGCTTTCGCTTTCGCGATAATCGACCACGAACGCCACGCGCCGGTTGGCTATACCGTTCTCGCCCCAGGCACCCGGCTCGACCTGCCGGTTGGCGGCGTCGCCGTAGCTCACGGCCCTCAACTGCCCGGCATCGACGCCGGCTGCGACCAAATACTGCATGATGGTCTCGGCCCGCTTCTGACCCAGCCACTTGTTGTAGTCGGCATCGCCGGCCGGATCGGCAAATCCCTCGACCGTGATCAAGGCATCAGCATAGAATCTGCTAACCACCGCAGCGAACCGCTCGAGCGCGATCATGGATTCTTCGTCGATCACCTCGTAGCTGTCAAAGGCAAAGTGCACGGGCGCGTTGTAGCGGATAGCATTGATGGCCAGTTCTTCGATCTCGATCATACGGGCGTCGAGTGCCGCCACACCAGCCTCGAGGTTGGCGAGACGGACCTCTTGCTCTAGGTTGAGCGCGACCGCGGCCTGCACCAAAACCATGGCGACTGTGTCACGACGCGCCATCTCGCCTTGCATCTCCGAGCGCAACGACGTGATATCCGCATCGTGGTCACTCCTGGACACACCACACGCCGACACGATCATGGTGAGCGCCAGGCATCCCGTTAGTACTCCCAACGAACGCCGACTTAACATTCCCGCCTCCTCTATCCGGTTTTGATACTGGGCAAACGAAGTATCCATAGAGTCCAGACCCGGCCAAGGCCTAGTACCCTCCGGGCGTAACCTACGACCCCTCCCTGAGGCGCGCAACTGCAAAATCGGGCAGAATTTACACCCGATACAGACTGACAGGAGGACGGG
>JBDHMR010000575.1:0-2243 GCA_039656035.1 Gemmatimonadota bacterium | reverse complement strand
CTCCCGTTGCGGGGCCGAAGTCCAGGCCGCGTGGAAGGCGTGTCCTTCCTGTGGGCTGTCCCTGAGCCCTACCACTCCCATTCAGGCCCTCCTGTCAGGCGATCTGTCCGAGTTCGACTTGGCGCAGGAAGCCCTGGGCGATGAGTACGAAATCATCGAGGAACTGGGTCGTGGCGGGATGGCAGTCGTCTACCGGGCAAGGGAGCGGCAGCTCGACCGCGAGGTCGCCGTGAAGGTATTGCCACTTTCGCTGGCGTTCGACGAGGAGTTCGTCCAGCGGTTCGAGCAGGAGGCCCGGACCTCGGCCCGGCTGGAACACCCCAACATCATTCCCATCTACCGCGTGGGAAAGAGCGGACGTGTCAGCTATTTCGTGATGAAATTTCTGCGCGGCCGATCGCTGTCCGAACTGCTGGCTGAACGTGGACGCCTGAAGCCCGCCGAGATCAAGCGAATGCTGATCGAAACGGCCGGCGCGCTGGGGTACGCCGCCGAACGCGGCGTGGTACACCGCGACGTCAAGCCCGACAACTTCATCTTCGACGAACACGGCGTCTGCGTGGTGACCGACTTCGGCATCGCCAAGGCGGCGTCGGCCAAGCGGCTGACCGGCACCGGTATGTCGATTGGCACGCCGCACTACATGAGTCCGGAACAGGCCAGGGCGCAGGCACTCGACGGGCGCAGCGATCTCTACAGTCTCGGCATCGTGGCGTACCAGTGTCTCACAGGAACCGTGCCCTATGACGGTGAAGACAGTTTTTCGATCGGGTATGCCCACATCATGGACCCGCTGCCGACTCCCACGTTGGTGTCGTTCGAGGAACGGGAACTGTACAACGTAATTCGCGGCATGATGGCCAAGGACCCCAAGGACCGGTTCCAAACCTGCGAGGAAGTGGTGCTCGCCCTGGAGGGGGAAGGCCCGGTGCCGATGGCGGCTGCCGATCCTGTCCCCGGGAGGGACGGCCGGTCTGCGCCGACGGTGCCGTCGATTACCACACAGCCGACCACCCCTCTGCCCGCCTTGGGTGCTACCGGGCCGCGGACCGCTTCCGCCATGACCGCCACGCCGACACGGCGGCCCGTTGCCAAACGTGCTCCGGCCAAGAAGTCGGCGGCCACCTGGTGGCTCACTGCACTGGTAGTGCTAGGCGGCGCCGGCGCCGGCGCCTCCTACTTCTACAAGGTTGGTCCCTTCGCTGAACTGGTGTCCAGCGCACTCGGCCGCCCGTCGCTCGACAGTATGCCTCCCGTCCCGGTATTGACCGGTATCGATTCCACAGGAGGGGCCAGCAACCCCGGCGGAGGTCGGGTGGGCGTCAATGACCCCGCCACTACCGCGGGTCCACCCGCCGCAGGATCGCCGACTCGTCCTGCCAGGGCCACGAGCGACAGCGGTGCCATCCGGATTCGCGGATTGCCGGCCGGCTCGGCCGTGCTGATCGACGGCAATCCAGCGATCAACGCCCTGACGTATTTGCCGGTGGGCGACCACGTCATCGCCATCACCGCTCCCCGCCATCACTTCTACGCCGATACTATCGATATCCGTCACGCCGAGATCGTAAACTACCAGCCGACCCTCACCGCAGTGGGCCAACCTGTCGGGGGCGGTCGTCAGGCGCCGGTCATCACCCGCCGTATGGCTGACTGCGACCAACCCAGCCAGGGCTACAATCGCAACAACGCCTGCTACGACGTCCGCCCCAGACCGGTCGGTCCGACATTCGTGACCGTCCCCGCCGACTGGGCCGAACTACCGTCCTCCACCCGCCTGCTGAGGCCCGCCAATTTGCCGCCGGCATCGACTGGCACCCGGCCACCAAGGACGGGCTACCGGTGATGGGGTGGACTCAGTGGGAGTTCAGGCCGGTACAATGACGGCGGGGGCAGCGGGGGCAGCGAGGGCAGCGGGAGCAGTGAAGGCGGAATCAGGCCGTATGAGGCGGTAGAGGGCGGTGTTGTCATGAGGTTTACCGCCCTTTGCGCCATGCGTTTCCGACGCACGACGCACGACGCACCTACGTACTACGTACCAGACGGTGCAAACACCTCATGATACTTTTGTGATGTGCAAAGTGCTGCAGCGCGAGGTTGCGCCCTTTATCGGTCTATTGTGTACCAGAGCCATCACCCCTAGCTTGATTCCCCACGTCACCTCATACCGACGTATATTTCAACGACATAGTGCACGGTTGGTGCACGCTTTCTGATGGGGATGCCCATGGCCACGTCCGGGT
>JBDHMR010000574.1:0-3053 GCA_039656035.1 Gemmatimonadota bacterium | reverse complement strand
GGAACCTGGTGGGCACGGGTGTGGTGCACCTGGCCGGGGGATTGGTCACGGCCTCCCTGGCACTGGGCGTGCTGTTGTATCTCAATTGGCAGCTCACACTGGGCATCCTGGTTTTGATGTTGGCGTTTGCCGGCGGCATGACCATGGCGTTCACCCGACTGCGGCCCTTGTTCCGCAAGCGGAGCGAGATTCACGCTGAGGTCACCGGCCGGTTGGCGGAATCGGTCGGTGGCGTCCGTCTGGTCAAGACCTATACGGCGGAGCGGCGCGAGAACCTGGAGTTTGCCCGTGGGGTCCACCGTTTATTCCGCAACGTGGCGCAGACCATCACCGGCGTTTCACTGGTGTCGTCGTTCACCTCACTCATCGTAGGGACCGTCGGCGTGTTGCTGATGGTGTTCGGCGGCCGGGCCATCATCGCCGGATCGATGACGCTCGGTGATTTCATCATGTACGCGATCTTCATCGGCATGGTGGCGGCCCCCCTCGTTCAAATCTCCAATATCGGCACGCAGATCAGTGAGGCGTTCGCCGGCCTGGACCGGATCAGGGAGATTCGGGCCATGGACACCGAGGACGTCGGTGACGAAGACCGGCAACCGGTGACCGACGTCGAGGGCGACATCCGATTCGAGGACGTGACGTTTTCGTATTCGGAAGGCGTGCCGGTGCTGCGGAACGTCGATTTCCACGCACCGGCCGGAACGACGACGGCGTTGGTCGGGTCGAGTGGCTCGGGCAAGAGCACCTTGATCAGCCTGGTCATGGCCTTCAACCGGCCGGACACGGGACGGGTGCTGGTCGACGGCCGTGACCTGACCACGATCCGGATGCGCGAGTACCGCAGCTTTCTGGGTGTGGTGCTGCAGGACAACTTCCTGTTCGACGGGACCATCGCGGAGAACATCGCTTTTTCCAAGCCCGGTGCCACCAAGGAAGAGGTGCGCGCGGCCGCCAGCGTGGCCCACTGCGATGAGTTCGTCGATCGATTCGAGGACGGTTACGGCACCATCGTCGGCGAGCGCGGTGTCAAACTGTCAGGCGGCCAACGACAGCGGGTGGTCCTCATCCTCGACGAAGCTACCTCGAGCCTGGACAGCGAGAGCGAGAGCCTCATCAGGGAGGGACTTCAGACGCTGCGCGCCGGGCGAACCACTTTTGTGATCGCCCACAGGCTGTCGACCATCGCCAGCGCCGACCAGATCCTGGTGCTGGAGGACGGACAGATCGTAGAACGCGGCGACCAGCCCACCCTGCTGGCGCTCAACGGACGGTACAAGGAGTTGTACGACAAGCAGTACGGCATCGAAGTGGATCGGTTCGTGAATCCGGGGGAGGATTTTACGCCCGATCTTCCCGAGACGGATCTTCCGAAGGCGGGGCGGGGGCTGTAGGGGATGGGAAATTGGAAATTGGACTAGAAACTGGAAACTGATGGGAGCGAAGGAAGTACTCGCGCTCCAGGCACCAATTTCCAGTTTCCAATTACCAATTTCTACTAATACCGGTAATGCTCCGGCTTGTACGGCCCTTCCTGCGGGATCCCGATGTAATCCGACTGGTTCTTGGTCAGCTCCGTGAGCTTGACGCCGAGGTGGTCCAGGTGGAGCCGGGCGACCTTTTCGTCGAGCAGCTTGGGCAGCACGTGCACGCCCAGCGGATATTGGTCGAGCTCGCGGTGCAATGCGATTTGCGCCATGACCTGGTTGGTGAAGCTCGATGACATCACGAAGCTCGGATGGCCCGTGGCGCACCCGAGGTTGAGCAGACGGCCTTCCGCCAGGATCATGACGCTGTGGCCGTCGGGGAACACCCACTGATCGTATTGCGGCTTGATGTTGATCCTCTCGATGCCCTCGATCTTGGCCATGCCGGCCATGTCGATCTCGTTGTCGAAGTGGCCGATGTTGCCGACGATGGCCTTGTCCTTCATGCGAGCCATGTCGCCCGCGGTGATGACGTCCTTGTTCCCCGTAGCGGTCACGAAGATATCGGCCTCGCCAACGATGTTCTCGAGGGTATTGACCTCATAACCCTCCATGGCGGCCTGGAGCGCGCAGATCGGGTCGATCTCCGTCACGATGACACGGGCGCCCTGTCCCCTGAGCGCCTGGGCGCAGCCCTTGCCCACTTCGCCGAAACCAAGCACGACCGCTACCTTGCCGCCGATCATCACGTCGGAGGCGCGGTTGATACCGTCGATGACCGAGTGGCGGCAGCCGTACACGTTGTCGAATTTGCTCTTGGTGACCGAGTCGTTGACGTTGATGGCCGGGAACAGCAGGGTGCCCTCCTCCATCATCTGGTAGAGCCGGTGAACACCCGTGGTCGTTTCCTCAGAAACGCCCTTGATGCCCTCGGCGATCCGCGTCCAGTGGGTCGGATCTTCAGCCAACTGCTTGCGGAGAACCTCGAGGATCACTCCGTATTCTTCCGGCTCGCTGTCCGCGTCAAAGGCGGGCACCGCGCCGGCTTTCTCGAACTTCGCGCCGTTGTGGACCAGGAGCGTGGCATCGCCGCCGTCGTCGAGGATGAGATTGGGGCCGGTGCCGTCGGGCCATACCAGCGCCTGCTCGGTGCACCACCAATACTCCTCCAGAGTCTCGCCCTTCCAGGCGAACACCGGGACGCCCTGCGGATCGTCGGCGGTACCATTGCCTACCACAACTGCCGCCGCCGCGTGATCCTGGGTCGAGAAGATGTTGCATGAGACCCAGCGCACGTCGGCCCCGAGGTCGGTCAGCGTCTCGATGAGTACGGCGGTTTGCACCGTCATGTGGAGCGAACCCATGATCTTGGCCCCGGCCAACGGGGACTGGCCGCGGTACTCTTCCCGCAGCGCCATCAAACCGGGCATTTCCTGCTCGGCGAGATTGATTTCCTTCCGGCCGTATTCGGCCAGGCCGAGGTCGGCCACCTTGAATGGGTCCCGGCCGGCCTGACTAGCGGCGGCGAAGGGATGCAGGTCTGAAGCGACAGTGCCCACGTGTTGACTCCTTCAGGATGAGGTTCGGCCCACCGGCGGTGGGTCTGTGGCAAACTCATGGGTGCCC
>JBDHMR010000573.1:0-2001 GCA_039656035.1 Gemmatimonadota bacterium | reverse complement strand
TTCGGTTCCAAAAAACTCGTTGATCTCGGCGGGGCGCCGCACAGCAACCTGTTTATCGGTGCGCCCTACATGGGTTCCATGATCGACATGCTGGACCAGTGCGCCGATGCCGGCCTGAAGTCCTACGCGCCCTACACGGTGAACCCGCGGCCCTACGACGTCTACAACGTCCAGAACAATCCGCAGGACATGGAGCTCATCTATCAGGGCTACCCGCTGCAGGCGAAGCTGGACTATGTCCACTCCAAGCTCGGTGCGCCAGACCTCAACCTCCGGTCCTGCGCCTGCTACTTGAAGGAAGTCGGCAACGCGCCGGAGCCGGGCACTTACGTTGCGTGGTGCGAATCTTCGGCGGTGAATTACGGCAACTCCGTCCTCGGCATCCGCACCAACCGCAACGGCGCCGGCATGGACATGATCTGCGCCATGCTCGGCAAGGCGCCCCTTTTCGGCCTGATGACCGACGAGGGTCGCCAGGCCAAGTGGCTGATCGACGTCAAGACGACGGAGGTGCCGGACTGGGGCACCCTCGGCACCGCGATCGGTCGGAAATGCGTCGAGGACGTTCCCTATGTGGCCGGCATCGACAAGTATTTCGAGGGCGGCGAGATCACGCCGGACAACCTTCACCTGCTGAAGGCCATGGGCAGCGCGACCGCTTCGTCCGGCGCCGTCGGTCTATACCACGTCGAAGGCGTCACGCCGGAACCGAAGGAAAAGGGCCGCGACCTGCTCGCGGAGGGGTACCAGACCTACGTCTACGACGACGCCGAGCAGCAAGCCATCATCGACACGTTCGAGAACCTCTGGCCAGACAAGGACGCCGACCCCACGGCCGCCTTCATCGGCTGTCCGCACAACACCTACGGCGAGTTGCTGAAGTGGGGGAAATTGGTCCTCGATGCCCTGGATAAGGCCGGACAGGAAAAGACCGCGATCCCGGTGTACATGTTCTGCGCCAATCCCGTGCGGGATCGCCTGATCGAGGAAGAGGGCGAATTTGCCGGCAAGATGAAGCGGGCCGGCATGGACGCCACGAACATGTGCGGCACCGTCTATGCCGGCATGAAGGGTTTCTCGGACCGGGTGCACGGGGTCACGAACTCCGCCAAGATGCGGAGCTATTCGTCGATCCGCTATTTCCCCGACCAGATCCTCGTCAACGCCATCGTGACCGGCAAGATCAAGGCCTGAACCATAGCCAGATGACCGGCTCAAGAGCTGCCGGTCATCCATGCACATCAACTCGACTGGAGACAAAATCATGGCAAAGACTTTCAAGGGGCGTCCACTGATCCCCGGAACTTTGGAAGGCAAGGCGCTCGTCTCGAAGCAACCGTTCAACACAACCGCTTCTTATTTCGAGAACATGTTCGGCGGGAACACCACGACCGCGCCCTGCACGGACGCAAACAATGCGGAACTCTACAAAACGGATCTGAAAGGCTCGATCATGTGCACGCCGCAGACCGTCGGCTCCACGATGGGCGCCGGAGCGATCATGGGCATGAACCAGCTCGGCGTTGGGTTCCAGGCGATGCTGTTCTCGTCGCATATCGACAGCATCGCGGCGGGCGGGCTGATCATCGATAACATCTGGAATGAGAACAAGGTCATCACCGTCGACCTGCTTGGCGACGAGTTCATGGAAGCGGTCAAGACCGGCGATCCTATTTCTATCCAGGAAGATGGCACCGTCGTGGTCGGCTGACGAAGTGAGCCGCTAGTTCTCACGCTCGATGTGGCTACTTGAGGTGGCCAGTTTCGATTCAGGAGTCAATTATGTTGGACAGAAGAAAATTCCTGGGAACGTTGGCTGGCGCCGGCGCAGCGGCAATCTCGTTGATGGGTACCACTGCACGCGCGAAAACGAAGGTCACGAGAAAGTCCGTCACGGACACTCCAGTCATTCTTGAATGTGCCATCAACGGCTCCACCACCAAGGCTCAAAATCCGCTCGCCCCGGAGACCTCGAAAGAACATGCCTCAGAGATCATCCGA
>JBDHMR010000572.1:0-2002 GCA_039656035.1 Gemmatimonadota bacterium | reverse complement strand
CGACCCGGTGACCTGAACACGACCGGCGCCCACCTGGGTCACGCTGCCCAGGATGAACATTCCCGCGCCGATCCGATCTGCCGCCTCCCGGGCACCTGCCAGGTCGAGGTCGTCGTCACCGGCCGCCGAGAGTACTGTTTGGGGATCGAGGGCGCGGACATCACCGGCCCCGTCGAGAGCGGTACTCAACAGGTCCACCAGCCCTTCCCGCAGGTACCCCACATCGTCCGCCGCCCCGGTCACCCGAAACGGGAATACCGCCAGTCTGGTAGCCACCACCGATACCGTGTCCCGTGTCGGACGCAACCATCCGGCCCAAACCACACCGGTGATTATCGCCGCCAGTATCACAATCGGGACCACCACACGCCGCGCCAATGACGGGACCGACACGGCTTTGACCGGCATGGTCCCCGCAGGGGTAAGTCCGCCACTCGACGTTGTCAGCGTTTCCAGGTGCGGCAGCATCTCATCGGCGCTCTGCCACCGGTCGGCTGGCTGCTTGGCCAGGCATTTCATCACCAGAGCTTCCAGGTCGCCGGACGCTTGGTCGCGGTGCTTGGAAACCGGATCGGGTTCCTCCGTAACATGGGCGGCCAGCACAGCCTGGGGGGTGGCGCCCTGGAACGGCGTGCGCCCGGCCAACAACTCGTAGGCCATGACGCCCACCGCGTAGATGTCGGCCCGGTGGTCCACGTTTGGGTCGGCCGTGGCCTGTTCCGGCGCCATGTAGGTTGGTGTGCCGAGTGCCACGCCGACGGTGGTGATGGCATTGCGTCCAGTGGCCTCGCTCACCGCCTTGGCCACGCCGAAGTCCATAACCATGGCGTGGCGGCCTGAGAGCATGACGTTGTCGGGCTTGATGTCGCGGTGCACTACACCCTGTGAGTGGGCCAACGCCAGCGCGTCGGTCACCTCACGGATGATGCGTACCACCTCCGATACCGGCAGCGCGCCTTCCCTCTCTATGCGCTCTCTCAGCGTATCGCCCTCGATGTAGGGCATGACGTAATAGAGGAAGCCGTCGGCCTCGCCCGAGTCGTGCAGCGGCAGGATGTGGGGATGCGTCAGATTGGCGGCGATCTTGATTTCGCGCAGGAAGCGCTCTGCGCCCAAGGCGGCTGCCAGGTCGGGGCGTAGTACCTTGACGGCCACCTTGCGCTCGTGGCGCAGGTCGTCGGCCAAGTAGACGGTGGCCATGCCGCCCTGGCCGATCTCACGGTCGATCTCGTAGCGGCCGGCCAGCGCGGCTCTCAGTTTCTCGAGTGGGGATGGCATCGGGCCAAATATGGGGCTAGGAGTGGTTGAGGGCCATGGGGTGAGCCGCCTTGCCGGAATAGGCGGCCGCCGGTACCGTGGAAGCGGAATTAGTGCGTTCCGAACACGGCACAGTACCTTGGAGACAGACAATGCCGAATATCGATGCGGGGACCACACAATACAGCCATGGGGCACTGCTACGCGCCATCCTCTTTGGCGTCCAGCGGTTAGGAAAGTCGCCGGAGACCGTGAGTGTCGAAGACCTGGCGCCCGTGGACGAGTTTCATATCGGAGGTCGGGTCGCCACCAAAGATTTCCTGGATCAGCTGGATATCGCCGCTGACGATCATGTGCTGGACGTTGGTTGCGGCCTGGGAGGGGCGAGCCGATTTGCGGTGCAGCAGTACGGATGTCGAGTTACCGGTATCGATCTTACCGATGAATACGTCAACACCGGGGAAGTGTTGTGCTCGTGGGTCGGACTCGGCGACCGCATTACCCTAGACCACGGTGACGCGACCACCACACCGTACTCCGATGGCGCGTTCGATAAGTCATACATGATGCACGTCGGGATGAACATCGCAAACAAGAAGGCGCTCGCGTCCGAGTTATATCGGCTCCTGCGACCAGGTGGGAGGCTCGGGATCTACGACGTGATGCGCGTAGGTAGTGGTGATCTAAGTTTTCCTGTCCCTTGGGCGACTGTTCTCGAAGAGAGCGAGGTTTCGTCGCCCGATGA
>JBDHMR010000571.1:0-2003 GCA_039656035.1 Gemmatimonadota bacterium | reverse complement strand
TACTGCGGCGAGGGTCATCCAGCGTGGGGGGAGGGTGGCACGCACGGGTGTCTCCGGGCTGTGAGATAAACGATAATGCAGGTCTCGGTCGGCTAACGCCAGCGTCGACTCACGAGGCATGGGTCCCTCGTCAGATCATTCAAGTGCTGCGGGCGACTCCCCGGTTGCCTTCAGATCGAGGCTCCCCGACCCACCTCCCTTCACCAGGACGTAGAGAGAGAGAATCACCACCACTGCCGGGATGATGGGCGCGGCCGGCTGCAGCGGGAACAACGCCGGGTCGTGCACCACCAGGTGCACGTACGTGGCCACCGCCATGATGTTCAGAACCAGCAGGGTGGCAATTCGGGTGTAGAACCCGGCCAGCAGGGCCACACCAACCGCCATCTCGATGAAGGGGACTACCCAACGGTTGAATTCGGGGAGCGGGATGTTTGCCGCGGCAAGTTGACCCGCCCAGGCCACGGACAACATGGGCACGACTAGCTTCATGGCTCCAGTCATCACGAAGAGGACTCCCAGGGCCACTCGTATACCCCTTGCGACTCCGTCTGTCTGGGTTCTGCGGACACGCTGCCATTCCATCGTTCGGTACCTCAGAGCTGGTTCCAGGGATCATTGCCAGGTAACCCGAGACTGCTGCTGTCAGTTGAACAATCACGGCCCATGAAAACATGGACCGCCGATAACCCACCCGCCAGCGGAAGCAAGTTGTCAAGCGTGAGCCCAACGTACCAGGGCACGACGACGTACGTGATTGGCGCAAGAACCAACCCCACCACACTGCTCCACAGCCCATGCGTTTCGTAGAGAATCGCAAGATCGAGGAACAAGGCCCAGGTTGCCACGATTGCCGCCAGGGCAACCCCGATTGCACAAAAGGTCGTTCTCATGGTCGTTGATCCGAATCTGAGAAGACGTTTATCCCATAACCCTAGGCGCCCGACGCGCTGACCCCGCTCGATTCCGTAAGGTGGACTTCCCGCCTGGGGGCCGGTATCGCTATGCCCTCAGCCGCGAATCGATCGGTGATCAGCCGAGTGATCTCCCAGTACACCGCCCAGTAGTCCGGGGTGTTGACCCACGGGCGGACCAGGAAATCCACCGAAGCGTCATTCAGATCGTTGACTCGTATTTCCGGCGGCGGATCGTCTAGCACCAGTGGATGTTCGTTCATGACATCCACGAAGATCGCCTCCGCGCGGGCCACCTGGTCCCGCTGTCCGACTTCGAAAGTCAGGTCCACCCGGCGGCGCGGCTCGGACGTCTTATTGCGGATGACGCCGCTCCAGACTTGCCGATTGGGAACTACCAGCCGCTCGTGGTCGAACGTGAGAATGGTGGTCGATACAAGACTCATTTGCTTAACCTGACCACTCACGCCGGCCGCTTCTATCACATCGCCTACGTCGAACGGCTGATACACCAGGATCATCATCCCCGCGGCAAAATTCGATAGCGTGTCCTGCAAGGCGAAGCCCACGATAAATCCGGCCACGCCGAGACCTGCCAGCACCGGGCCCACATGGATCCCCAGTTGGGAAAGGCCGATCAGAATTCCGAGCAGGAACACCAAGTTGGCCACGATGCGGACGCCCAGTTCCTTCAACAGTTCGGGGACCTTGTTCTCGGTCTTCCGTATAGCGCGTTCCATGACCCGGGCGGCGATTCTAGACAGCACACGGAAGGCAAAGACGATGATCAGGAACATGAAGATGTTGAACAGCATCTGGGGCACGTGGTCGAACAGCCATGACGTCCCGGAATTCCACGCCTGGCGTACCAAGCCTGCTGCTACGGCTACATCCAACACGTCGGTCGTGACCCTCCCCGTCGCGCGGATGAGCACTTGCTTGTACTCCGATGTTGCGATGCCACGCCGATCCAGGAGTTCCACGACCGTCGCGAGACCCGATGTAGCCGCGTGCAGCCTCTCCTGTGCCGCCGTCAGCTCGATTTGAATGGACTGGGCCTCACTCTCATCCCCGGCATTCTCGAGCCTT
>JBDHMR010000570.1:0-2008 GCA_039656035.1 Gemmatimonadota bacterium | reverse complement strand
CCCCTTCAGATGCTTGACCAGCGGACCTGCATTTCCGAGCTTGGCAAAGCTCGGACGGGTGGCACATGCCATCCCCAGACCGGGCTTCCTTTGAAAGGAGGGACCCATGCGTCTAACAACTGTCGTAATGGGTGGATTGTTCGCGGGGCTCCTGGTCGGAGCCGCTCCGGCCACAGCCCAGATCGGTATCGGCCCCATCGGTGGCGTCTCGTTCGCTAACATCAGCGGGGCTGACAAGGACATCCCCGGCCTCAGCCGAAGCGGGCGCACCGGCTTTCTTGTGGGGGGAATGGTCGACTTTCCCTTGGGAGCCGTCAGCATCCGTCCGGAAGTGTTCTACGTCCAGAAAGGTGTGCGCTACTCGGATTCTAGCGGCGAAGCGGGTGTGGACCTGGATTACATCGAGATTCCGGCACTCGTAGTGTTCGGTATTCCGGCCGGCGGCATCAAGGTAGAATTTTTTGCCGGGCCGCAGGTATCCTTCCAAGCCAAGTGCTCCCTCACCGAAACACTGACCGGTGGATCGAGCGCTAGCCAGGACTGTCCTTCGGACATCATCAAGAGCACGGACTTTGGCATCCTCGCCGGTGCCGGAGTTGTCGTTGGCAGTTTCATGGCCCAAGCCGCGATCGACTACGGTCTCACCACCGTCGATGCCGAGGACGATCCCGACGACATCAGGAACCAGGCGATCTACGTGTTGGTCGGGTGGATGTTCCGGCTGAACTGACACGACCCAGGTATCTCGAACCACGGGCGGGAGTCACCAGACTCTCGCCCTTTCTCTTTCTGGGCCCTGGAGTGCATACTGGTCGGCGGAGCAAAGGCAGCCACACCGTTCGTGTAATAGAAATCTGACCGTTACCCGACCCCCAATCCGAGGATTCGAGATGAAGGCCTCATTGATCCCCGCCGCCATCGTTGCGGCCGCCATCATGTCCGGACCTGCCGCCGCGCAAGACATGGTGCGGGATTCTTCGTGGACCGTCACCTACGATGACCCCTCGGTGGCGGACTCGTCGCTGTTTCTCGTAGTCATGAAACCGGGATGGCACGTCACTACCCCAGCGGGATCAGGAGTGACCCTGACACAGCCCGACAGCACAGCCACGGGCAACTACCTCCTCAAGTCCGTCATCTTCACATTCAACACCGACGCTCAGCCAGTCGGTCCCGTATTCGCACGCAAGGGCCAGAACGACTCGTCCACCGAATTCGTGACATTCCTGATCAACAACGACGGCACGTTCGGCTTGTTCCACTATGCGGGAGCCGAGCGGCACACTCTTGTGCCGTGGACAAAAAGTGACGCCATCATCCGGCAGGTCGATGCCGGAGGATCACCGGTCAAGAACGTAGTGACCGTGTTGGTTGGCGCCACTACGATACGGTTCTATATCAATGGGAGTGAGGTTACCCAGCACGACCGAGGTCGTGGCTTTGATGGTGAGATCGGGCTCCGGGTTGGGGCTGGCACCAATCTGCACGTTTCCGAATTGACGGTGGCGGCTCTCGGGACAGAACGGTAAGAGGTGCGTCGTGCGTAGGTGCGTAGGATACTCCAGGCAGGCTACTTGATGCAGGACCGGGCCACTGGTACCAGGAAGACAGCGCGGCGGTCCAAACCCCCTAAGTAAACACAACGCACAACGCACCCTCTAGCCACCCACTAGCACCGGCGCGTTGCTCAACCCCGTGCCCACCGAGCCGCTCCCCAGCTGTCCGGTACGGTTCTCACCCCAGCAGTACAACTGTCCGTCGGCGACCATGCCACAGGTATGGCTCTCCCCGGCCACGATCACCCGGAAGACCAGATCACCGAAGACCAGCTGAGGCGTGTTCCACCTCGGGTTGCCGTAGGCGGCTTGTCCGGTTCCCAGTTGGCCCGACTGATTTGCGCCCCAGCAGTACACCTGTCCGGGCACCGTCAAGCCACAGGTGTGCTGCGAGCCGGCGGTGAGACGAATGAACATCGAGTCGCTGGCCACCGGCGTGGGTTCGACCTGGC
>JBDHMR010000569.1:0-2010 GCA_039656035.1 Gemmatimonadota bacterium | reverse complement strand
CCCTCGTGGGTCAGTGGCTCAACATCCTGATTCTGCAAGTGGGCGGCGACTATCAACGGATAGAGACCACCTGGATATTCGGCAATGACGAAAGCTGTTCCCGGACGGTGGAGACCTTTTCCATCCTGGAGGACCGACTGCATTTCAGCCGGCGAAGTTGCACCTACCTGACCAATACACGAGAGCTTGCCATCCTCTACTCGGACGCCCAGCAAACCATCTATTTCGATTTTCATTTCCCGGAGTTCTCCCGGGACGCGGTCGTGATAGACCAGTTCCGCTTCCGCCGCATCTTCTAGCCCGAGGCCAAGTTACCAGTGGAAATCACGGCCGACGCCCTGATAGTTGGTGCCGGGCCCGCCGGCAGCGCCACCGCCACCTTCCTGGCCGAGGCCGGCCTCCGGGTAGTGGTGGTGGACCGGGCAGCCTTTCCGCGCGACAAACCGTGTGCCGAATACCTGAGCCCGGGCGCGGTTCTCATCCTCGAACGACTCGGCGCCGTGAGCCTACTGGAGCAAGCCGGCGCCAGCGCCCTCTCCGGAACGACCGTGGTTGGAGCCCACGGTAGTCGGCTCACGGGACTGTTCACCAGGATAAAAACGGCACGGCACCGCCTGAGTGGACTAGCCGTTACCAGGCGGGTTCTCGACGCCACGCTGGTCGACATCGCCCGGAGCCGGGGCGCCACGGTCATGGAACGAACCAGGGTGGTCGAGCTGGTACGACAACGGGGCGCGGTCGCGGGAGCAGTGATCGCCACGGCTGGGGGGAAGCCGGTCACGGTGACTGCCCCGGTCACGGTGGGTGCCGACGGCCTCCATTCGGTAGTGGCCCGGTGGTTCGGCCGGACTCGGAGGGAGCCACTCCGGCGCTGGGCCTTCGTTGGCCACTTCGCGGGCGTCTCTGACCTGTCGGACCGGGCGGAACTCCACGTGGGCCCGGAGGGCTATGCCGGGCTCAACCCCATCGGCACCAACGTCACCAACGTCTCCCTGGTGGTACCGCGGCGTGTAGCCAACGGCGTAGCAGGCAATGTGGCGGACTTCTTCCACGAACACCTCGAGCGATTCCACGGTGTGCGGAACCGGATCCCAGCTTCGGGGTCGCTGGGCCCGATTCGCACGGTGGGCCCATTCGCGATTCGATCGCGCCGACCGGTGGTTGATGGCGGACTACTGGTCGGCGATGCCGCGGAGTTCTTCGACCCCTTCACCGGCGAGGGGATTCACGCGGCCCTCCGGGGGGCAGAACTCGCCAGCGCGGCCATTATCGAGGCCCGGCCAGACTCGACACCGCTAACCGCCACGTCGTTGAGCAGCTACCTCCACGCCCGCCGCAGGGCGTTCCGGGGCAAATGGATGGTCGAGCGCATGATCGGCTATGGTATGTTGATGCCAAGCCTGTTCGACAGGGCCGTTGACCGAATCGGCAGAAAGGACCCGATGGCCCACACATTGATCGGGGTCACGGGCCACGTCGTATCGCCTACCGCGGTCCTGAATCCAGTGTATCTCACGAGGATGGTGCTTTGAATCCAGTGATCGATCCCGCGTCGTTCCGGCAACTCATGGGCCGCTTCGTTACCGGCGTCACCGTGGTCACCGCTACGTCGCCTGACGGGAAACCATCCGGCATGACGGTCAACAGTTTCAACTCGGTCTCACTCGACCCGCCCTTGGTTTCGATATGCGTCGATCATAGTGCGGAAATGCACGCAATGCTTACCGGCCCTTCAGGGTTCGTCGTCAACATCCTCAGGTCGGATCAGGAATCCGTGTCCCGCCGCTTCGCCGAGAATCGCCCCGACCGTTTCGATGGCGTGGGCTATCGTCTCAGCTCCGACGGTCATCCAATCCTCGACGGTGTGCTGGCGCACGTCGAGTGCGCCGCCAACGAGTCGGTCGAAGCCGGCGACCATTCTGTAGTCATCGGACGCGTAGTAGGTGGGGTGTCGGATGAGGGATATCCGCTCCTGTTCTATAGAGGGGGGTATGGGTTGGAAGGCTCGTG
>JBDHMR010000568.1:0-2015 GCA_039656035.1 Gemmatimonadota bacterium | reverse complement strand
GTCGGCCGAGACGATCCTGACCGGGTACCAGATACACCGGTTCACGTGGACCTTTTGGGATGGCCGGGCCACCGCCGGTGGCCGCGGCAGCGCCAGAATCGCCCCACCCGATTCCCTGCGGTTCGATGCTGCCGGGCCGTTCAATTCGGGTGCCTTGGCGGGCATGGTGGTTGGCGGAGAAGCGGTTTGGACCGAACCGGCCGATGCCAAGGACACGCTGCTGGACGTCCTGATCGCCGCGGACTACACGCCATTGTTCTGGGCCATGTTCGGAGTGGCCCGCCCGGGTGGTGCCAGCGACACTCTCACCGCCTTCACCGACACCGGCGCTCGCGTCTGGCAATACGCATCCGGACCCGATACCATCCAGTACGCCCGCCTGGACGGGAAAGACACCAAGTTCATCGCGATGGTCCGCCGGGCCGGCGAGTTGATCGGCCAGACGGAGACCCGCTTGGGGACTGATGGAACACTGGAATCCACAAGATTGGTTCGGCCCGATTCGTGGCTCAAGCTGGACTTCTACCGGCACAGCGCTCCGGATTCGTTCCCTGTGGAAATCTGGAGCCCCGCTGCTCCTTAGCGTCGCCCTGGCGTCATGCTACGGGTTCAGCGGCGGCGGTCTGCCGCCGGAGATCAAGACGGTCGCCATCCTGCCGTTCGACAACCTCACCGCCGAGCCGACCCTCACCCAACAAGTCATGACTTCCGTCCGTGAGGCGGTCGAAAACAGGTTGGGACTGCGGCCAGCCGGCGAGGACCAGGCGGACGCGATTGTGCGGGGTACCATCACCCGCTACGACCCCGATCTGCCGGTCGCTTTTCAGGGAGGGGTAGCCAACACCGTAGACGTCACTCGCCGGCTGGTCCGGCTGACTGTCAGCGTGGAAATCTACGACCAGGACGCCGGCCGTACCATATGGGAGCGGAGCGCCCTGACTGTTGAAGGTGACTACGAAACCGGACGGGAACAGGACGGAATCGACAAGGCCCTCAACCTGCTCGTCACCGACATCGTGGACGGAGCTCAGTCACAGTGGTAGCGGTCTCGAGGCTGAACAACCGGGGTGCCAGTAACCGCGGCTGCCTGCTCAAGCTTCTGCTGTTGACGGTGGTTCTCTACTACGGGATCAACATCGGCGAGGTGGGGTACCGTTACTTTCGTATGCAGGACGAGATGCGATCCCAGGCCCGCCTGGCTCCAGGCATCTCCGACGACGACGTCATCCTCCGCCGGCTTCGGGCCAAGGCCGATGAGTTGGCCCTCCCTCCCGAGGCACAGCGAATCCGCATCACCCGGTCGGCACAAACCCGGCGCATTACCATCGAGTCGAAATACGCCGAAACTATCGATCTTCCCTTCATCAATTACACCTTCCATCTCAACCCTCGTGCGGAAGCTCCACTCTAGATCACATGAGCACCAGCGACAAGATCATGACCAGGACGGACGCCCTCGCTTGGCGTGGGGCGCTAACTGGCCCGGTGGTATTCACCAACGGTGTGTTCGAGCTTCTCCATCCAGGACACGTCGAACTCCTTGAACGGGCTCGATCGTTTGGAGCCGTCTTGGTAGTAGGACTCAACTCCGACGCCTCCGCCGGGCGATTGGCCAAGGGGCCCGGCCGTCCCTTCGTGCCTGAGGCTGCGCGCGCCAGGGTTTTGGCGAGCGTTGCCGCGGTCGACTGTGTGGTGCCGTTCGACGAGGACACGCCGCGGGAGCTGATTGCCGACTTGCGTCCCGACGTACTGGTCAAGGGCGCTGACTACACCGTGGACCAGATAGCCGGGGCCGACCTGGTGCTCAGCGCCGGTGGGCGGGTCGAACGCGTCTCTCTCGTCCAGCAATTTTCAACCACCGACCTAGTGGAGCGCATACGTGCCACGCATTGACGATCGACGCAACGACGAACTCAGACCAATATCCCTCGAGCGCGGCGCCAATCCTTACGCCGAAGGCTCGTGCCTCATCCGGGCCGGCGGGACCCTGGTGCATTGCACCGCCAGCGTCGAAG
>JBDHMR010000567.1:0-2016 GCA_039656035.1 Gemmatimonadota bacterium | reverse complement strand
GCGGATAACAGGGTCCCCATGTGGGTGGCCGGAGGACTGGCGATACTGATCGTAGTCTTCCTGGTTGGTGAGGGAGGAAACGGCAGCGTGACGGTGCCACCAATCGCCGGTGGACTGGACGAAAAACCTGCCGAAGTGGTGGTTCAGGCCGACTCGAGCGTGGAGCTCGCTACCGATAGCGTGCCCGTCCAACCAGCCATCGAGGCACCGCCCGAGGTGGCCCCGACCACTACCACCGCAGTGCTACCCGTAATGTTGGATACGGTCCCCCCCATAGTTGCAGCTGCTCCGGTGGAATCACGGCCAGTACCAGACCCGGTGGTGGTAACCATCATCCCGCCCGATACCAGCGTGGTAGTGTTTCCGGAAGAGCGCCGCTGGGCCAAGACCTGGGTCAACGTGCGCGCCGGCCGCAGCGGCAGCAGTGAAGCGGTGAGCGTCCTCAACCCGGGGGAGCCCGTCGGCGTGGACTCGTTGGGTCAGGGCTGGTACCGGGTGTTGGTCGGCGGCGTTCCGCTGGGATACGTCGACCGTACCTTCCTGGCGCCGGCACCGCCGGACTCGCTCCCCAGCTAACCCCTCTGATCACTAGCAGGATCTACCGCTCCGGCCTCGAAGTTCCCGCCGGATGATTCGGTATGCCAATGGATAGCCGACCGCCGATAGCCGATAGCTGAAAGCCGACCGCTGATAGCTGACAGCCGCCAGCTACAACCCGAATTGCCGCAGATGGTGATCCATGTGGCGGTACATGAGGACTCCCCAGGCCCGGCTACTCAACTTCCCGAACAGTGGGTGCGGAGCGAAATCTCCCTCCGGCCCCCGAGCCACCACCCGGTCGAACGTCTTCTTGAAGGTGGCCCGGGCCTCGTCCCAGTGAGCGCTGGAAAACTGGATCAGCTCACGGGCGGTGGGGGCACCCTTGGGCCAGGGCAGCCAGTAGATCAACAGGTAACTCATGGGCCAGCGGCCCAGCCAGCTGATGCGGGCCTTGACCTCCAAGTCTCCCAGACTGAGTTCAAGTTGGGCGGTGACGTGCTTTACCATCTGTTCGGCGTTCATGGTACCCCAGAGCGGTTTCCTGGGGGGGGATACCTGGCGCATGCGCGCGAGAAGGCTTCGGCGGTCGTGTTCGTTCCAAACGGTGTGCATGGAGATGGAGATACGGTGTTGGGGTGGGGAGGTCAATGGGGGGATGGGAGCTGGAAATTGGAGGCTGGCAGTTGGTAGTTGGCAAACGGCAAACGGAAATTGGAAATTGGTGGGAGGTGGGTGGCGATTGACCCGTGGGGACGGGATCGTTACTAGTGAAGGGACGCCAGGTCCCACGCTATCCACTTTCCTTCCCTCTTTCTTGATATCATGCGCGCTGCCATCTACCAGAAATTCCGTGGTCCCATCGAGATCCAGGACGTCGCCGATCCTGATCTTCTCCCTGACAGCGTCATCGTCAGGGTAGACGCCACGGGGGTATGCCGCAGCGACTATCTCGGTTGGCAGGGGCATGATCCCGACATCACGGTGCCGCATGTGCCGGGGCACGAGCTGGCCGGGACCCTCGAGGAAATAGGTAACGGGGTAGATGGTTGGCGAGTGGGCCAACGGGTGACGGTACCGTTCATTGCCGGTTGCGGCACCTGTCCCCAGTGTCTGTCCGGCAACCAGCAAGTGTGCGACCGGCAGGAACAGCCGGGCTTCACTTACTGGGGATCGTTCGCGGAACGAGTTCTGGTCCGCTACGCGGCAGGCAACCTGGTGGCGATTCCGGATAACGTCGACAGTGCCACCGCTGCGAGTCTGGGGTGTCGCTTCACCACGTCTTGGCGGGCGGTGGTGGTGCAAGGGCGCGCGCGCGCCGGCGAATGGGTGGCGGTTCACGGTTGCGGAGGCGTCGGCCTGTCGGCCGTGATGATCGCCAGCGGGTTGGGCGCGCGGGTAGTGGCGATCGACGTGCAGCCCGCCGCCCTCGACCTGGCGCGGGAGGTGGGCGCCGAGGTGGTGATCGACGCGCGCGAG
>JBDHMR010000566.1:0-2017 GCA_039656035.1 Gemmatimonadota bacterium | reverse complement strand
CGAACCGCTGAGAATACCACACGTAACGGCCGTCAGCTCCAAAGGCCGGCCCCATGAGGCGCAGGCCACCCGTTGCCGGCGTCATCTGGACGCCGGTGCCACCACGGATGTGGTAGAGCCACAGTTTCTCGAGACCACCACCCAGGGCGCGGCGAGCAACGACGATGTAGTTGCCATCGGGCGTCCACTCGGGCGACAGGAAAGCGCTGGCGATGCCGGCGTCCTTGGTGATCTGCCGCAGGTCGCTGCCATCCGCCCGGGCAACCCACACGTTGTTGTCGCCGCTTCGATCCGAAACGAAGACGACGTGCGCACCATCGGGACTGAAGCGCGGCTGCATGTCGTGAGCGATGCCATTGGTGATCGCCGTCGCCGTTCCACCGGTGACCGGCATGGTGTAGAGATCGCCCAGCATGTCGAAGGCGATCGTCTGACCGTCGGGACTCACGTCCAACGAGATCCAGGTGCCCTCCGAAGTGGTGAAGCGGGCCCATCGCGCGGGCTCGAGTGGCAGGCCTCCGTCTCCGTCGGCGGCCGCTTGAGCCAGTACGGTGGCGGGAGACAACCCGATCGACAGGACCAGGGCGGCGAGGATTACGCCGCAGGATCGGCTGGTACGCATGGAATCTCCGGAATGAGAGTCAGACAGTCGGTTCGTCATACGGTACACACGGCCACGGCTTGGGCCAGTGACATCAGTGGATCGTGGGTGGGCTCGAACTCATGGGCAACGAACCCGTCGAACCCGGTGTCGGCGATGGCCGCAGCGATGGCCGAGTAGTTCAGCTCCTGAGTTTCGTCCAGCTCGTGTCTGCCCGGTACGCCGCCGGTATGGTAGTGGGCGATGGAGTCGGTGTTGTCCCGAATGGTCCGGATGACGTCACCCTCCATGATTTGCATGTGATAGATGTCGTACAACAACTTGACGCGCGATGAATCTACGCCCTGCACCACGGCCACACCGAAGGCGGCGTGATCGCCCTGATAGTCGGGATGGTCGACCTTGCTGTTCAGCAATTCGATACAGATGGTCACCTGCTCCGATTCGGCGAGTATCTTGATTCTATTGAGTCCCGAGATACAGTTGGCGATGCCTTCTTCGTCACTCAATCCCTCGCGGTTACCGAACATGGCAATGACGTTGGGCACCCCGGCCCGGGCCGCCAGCGGTATGGTGGTTTCCAGTTCTTGCAACAGCATCGGGTGATGCTCCACCCGGTTGAATCCCGTGGCGATGAAGTCACGCCGCTCGGTCGGGTATCCCATGCTGCACATCAATCCGCAGTCGGCCACCACCGGCCACTCATCCGGGCCCAGCAGGTCGATCGCCTCCAGGCCCAACTGGCGCAAGGCCAAGCAGAACTCCGGCAGCGGGATCTCCCCAAACGGCCAGCGTGATACCGACTGGCGCAGGCGCCCTGGGCCTCCCCGCGGCGGGCGGGCGGGCAAAGGCCCAGGCCACAGCGCCAATCCGCTGACGGCCCCGGCAGTTTCTATCACCATCCTACGGCGCGACACGCCATGCGGTTTCCCCGGCGCCATTGGCTACAGCTCCCGGCGGTCGAGCAACTCGACCGCGTGGGCCGCCGCTCTAGCGGTCAGGGCCATGTAGGTGATCGACGGATTCTGACAGGCAGAGGAAGTCATGCAGGCTCCGTCGGTCACGAAGACGTTGGGGACATCGTGGCATTGGTTGAATCCATTGAGTACCGATGTTGCCGGATCACGTCCCATTCGTGCCGTGCCCATCTCGTGGATGGTCAACCCCGGGGGCAGGTCATACACATAAGGCTCGATATCGGTTACTCCCGCCGCTTCCAGCATCTCAACGGCGGAGTCGGACATGGCCTGGAGCAGGGCGCGTTCATTGTCGCCCCACTGGCAGTCGATCTTGAGCGCGGGGATGCCCCACTTGTCGTTCGTCACCTGATCGATCTCGACGTAGTTGCTCGCTTGAGGCAGGCATTCCCCGAATCCGTAAAAATTGAAACGCCACGGCCCAGGGGTACGAAGCGAG
>JBDHMR010000565.1:0-2024 GCA_039656035.1 Gemmatimonadota bacterium | reverse complement strand
GATAGCCGCTTCGCGCAACGCGGAAGGGATCTTGCCTTTGAGTATGTCCAGTTCCCCGTCCAGCGAGAACCCGTGGTACGTGATGTCTCTGGTGACCGCCAGGTTCTGTCGCTTGCCCGTTCCCCTGACTTCGACCCGCGCCGGCTCGCGAACGGCGAAGCGCCGAACCAAGTCCAATGGCAGGGTGGTTCCTTCAATGGCGGCGCGAGGAACGCCGAAACGGTCGGCGAAGTACCGCATCGACCCGACTACGGCGCCCCAGTCTCCCGCCATCGACCGGCGGGAAACCCGGGCCGACTCTCCGTCGGCGGTATGCTGGTCGATCACCAGATCGAACGGCATGACCTTGGCCAACAACTCGGTGAACCGCTTGCGGATCTCGCGCGAGGTATGGGGCAGATTGGCCGGCAGCGGCAACTCCAACGACCGGTACACGGAGGCCATGCCGAGGGCGGCGTCTTCCATGGCTTTGACGAGTACCCCGCGGTCGGCGGCCCAATCTTCCAATTCTTCGTGAAACAGGTGCCGCGGGAGACCATATACCTCACCCAGATATCCAAAGCGATTCACCGCTTCGGCGAACACGTGATAGATGGTCAGGTGGTCGCTGCCGTTGGCGATCAGGCCCTGCAGATCCCGTTCGTCGCGTGTCATCCGGTGGAGTGAATCGAGGTTCGACATGACCGCCAGGAGTGGAATCAATTCCGAATCGGCCTGCACCAGGAGCTCACCCCAAGCGCGGTCGACGGGGAGCGCTTCCACTTCCCGGCCGTAACGTGTCAGCCGGCCGCCGTCGATCAACTTCCTGGCGGTGAGCATATCGATGGCCTTGCGGTAGGCGATTCGGTCGAGCGCCACCGGCAAGTCGAGTTCGCCGGCATCGACGCCGAGCGCGGCACAGGTGATGGCGACACGCTCGGTATCGCCGGCCAATTGGAACTCAGGCGGTCCGGGAGTGAGGCTGTCGAAGTCGATGTCCCGATCCGTCAGGATGTCCACCTCTCCCTGCGCCACTCGGCCGTGCACCCGCCCTGCCATTTGCAGGATCTCGTTTGAGCCGAGGTAGGTGCGGTGGAGCACGTTTCTGCCGCGATCGACCACGATGCCGTACCGGGCGTCGTAGATCACCACCGTGTTGAGCCCCTGGATGTTGAGCGCCGACTGGCCGGCGGCGGTCATGGCCAGGAGCCAGGGACGCTCTACCTCGCCTTCGAGAAATGGACGTATCGCCCGAATGGGCTCTCCGCCATGGTAGAAGGCCGTGGTGAGCCCGGCCCACTGTTCCCCCAAGCCGGCGGCTAATTGCTCGACCTCAGCGCGAGTGGGCACGAAAACCGCTACGCCGCGCTTCTCCTTGATGATCCGCCGGATGTAGCGGTCGTCCAGGAAATCGGCGGGCCGCCGGGCGACGATCGACACCGCGGCCTTGAGCGCCGGGTCGAAGGCGGTCGTCTGGAGCACGTTGGCGCTGTCGAGGTACTCGCGATAGAACACTGGATCGACGGTAGCCGAAAGCCAGATAAACCGGCACCCGGCGCGCTTGCCGAGGGCCAGAACCAGTTCGAGTTCGGCGGAGGTCTGGTGGATTTCGTCGGCGACCACGGTGTCGCGGCCGGTAATGAGGTCGTCCTGGAACCAGCGGCGGGCAATGCCGGTGGTAACGATGACCACGTTCCAGGTCGGGGTTTCGGGCGTGGCTTCGCGCTCGCGGTTGACCACTCCGACGGATAGCGGCTCCTGCAGGATCTCCTCGGCGATGGGCCTGACACCCAGCGTCTTCCCGGTGCCGGTCCCGGCGACGATGCCAAATCCCTTGCCTTCCGCTGCCCAGCGCCGCAACTCGTCCCCGTGCTCACGTTCGAGTACTGTGTCGACCCGGGCGTGCATGGCAAGTTCGATGGTCTCGCACGCGGCGCGCGTCGGGGCGATGATTATCACCCGGCCACGCTGGTGCGGAGCCCGGCGGTAGGCGTCAGGAGCGAGCGGGAGGTGGTGGTTACGGGAAGGATGCACGGCGGGAAGGA
>JBDHMR010000564.1:0-2288 GCA_039656035.1 Gemmatimonadota bacterium | reverse complement strand
TATACCCAGGGTCGTCTGCAGTTCACGCATGCGGGCCACGATGTCGCGGGCCCGCTCGAGGTCGAGGTTGACCGACCCGGCACCCCGCTCGGGCGACTCCAGCCAACGGATGGATGCGGTCACGTGGCCCCGGTCGAAGTCGCGCCGCAGCCTCTCCCGCATTCCCGTCTCCAGGGACGCCAAGGCCGATGGAGCCTTGATGGAAAGGTGGAAGAACCGGTGGTTTACCGTGCGGATCTCCACCAGGAGCCGTCCGCCGGCAACAGCACCCTCTCCGGCACCAAACCCTGTCATGCTGTAGGCCACGCGCACCCTGTTCTGGAATCGAGCCGAGAAAGTTACGCGGAAGTGGTATCCGATGGTAGGGCGGAGAGCTGCCGACCTAGTTGAGAAACTCCCATCGGACCCCGAAAATCGAGGTGAACGCAGGAACCTCGAACCCAGGAACGTATTCATTCTTGGTGCCCATGAGGTTGCGGCGCTCGAAGAAGGCGCGGAACCGGCCGATTTCGAGCTGGAGAAAGCCAACCAGGAAATTGGCGGGCGGGAGAGACACGGGAGCTCCCACAGAATCCACACCCAAGGTGCCGGAGCCCCATGCCTCCATGGTGATCTGGAACTTGAGATCGAATGCCGTACTGGGAAATTTGCGGAGGAACTTCGAGCGAAACGCCGCCCGCGCCCAACCGTGGCTCGCCGGCTGTCCGTCGGGCGGCGTGCCGATGGCGTTGCTGAACCAGCCCTCCACCGTCAACCACGGGGCCAGCCGCAATCTCCCGGTAACCGACGCCCACTCGGTGGCGTCCGAGGGCCTGAGCGAGTCCACCACCTGACGGTACGGCTCGAACGTCGCGCCGGAGAACGCCGAGGTCCTCGACACCGTGCCCGACAACGCAAACGCGTCACGCTGGAGACCGAGGGTGAGATCCAGGCTGGCGATGTCTTGTGCGGTGTCGGCCGTGACCGCGGGTGCCACCACCTGACGGCCGAAGCGGCCCGAGGCAGTCGCCACCATGCCCAGGGGCAGTCCCAAACCACCACGCAGCCCTAACCAAGCGCTGGTCCGATTCCCTTCGTGCCTCTGGAACACACCCTCGGCGCTGGCCGACAGCCCCTGGGTCGGAGCCCAGCCGGCCTCGCCGCGGACCTCGACCGGTGTCCAGCGACTCGACCCGCCCAGCCGGGCCCGCCAGAACGCTCGCGGCGAGCGCTGACTCACCGCCACTCCGTAGTTGACGGTCGACTGATCGACCCCACTGCCGCTCCACTTGCTCTGGCCCAGCAGGATGTCCGTCCTGAGGCCCTGGCCGTCTCCCTGTTTGCGCCAAAAGAATCTCACCTGTTGATCGAGGCGCGATCCATCGAGCGACTTGCTCAAAGTGTCGCCCACCGCTGCCCGGATCGGGTCACGATCGATGCTGGTGCCGAACACCTGGTATTGCACGCCGATGCGCGCCGTAGGCACGTAGTTCAGTTGGCCCCAAAACTGAGTCTGGAGCCGGTCACCCGCTTGAAACGATCCCGTGGGGAAGTTGAGGAAATCCCCTCCCAGGCCGAGCCCTAACCCTGACTTCCATCGCTTTTCGAAGGTGCCCTGGTACCGGGCCACGCTTTGATCGCCCGTACCGATGGCCAACCTGGAAGCGGGAGCCAGCCGGTCGTGATCGCGGGTAAACAGGTGTACGCGCAGCACGTCCGGCCACCGTTCGATCTCCACCCGGTCGAGCATTCCCAGGACGAACTGAGCTGGATCCACACCAACGCTGTCTGGCCCCAGGGCGATTAGTGGTTGCCCGTCCAGAATGTATTCCACCGACGTCGCCCCTCGTCCCCTGTAGCTCACCATCTCCGGTTGGGAGCCGGCTCCGTTCCACTCGATGGAATCCCGAGTGAAGATCATTCTGGAATACGTGGGCTGTGGGGCGGCGGGCTCCAGCCGCAGCATGACGGGAACGGTCTGCCGGGCCAGTTCGGACACCTCGAGGAACTTGGCGGTGAGATCGACTTCTGGTGGCAAGGAATCGGCCCGGGCGGAGTCCGGCACTACCTGACCCGTGGCCGTGGCGGCAAAACTGCCCAACGCCGCGATGGCGAGCAGAAGGCCCCGCTGAACGCGGCGCCGAAACCTACGGTTGGCGGGCGAGCACAAATTCGCTGAACAGCCGTACCCCGACGCCGGTGGGCCCCTTCCCGCAAATGGGTGAGGCGCGATCGGTATAGGCGGTGCCGGCGATATCGAGGTGAGCCCAGGGATAGCCGTCGGCGAATTCCCGCAGGAACCACCCGGC
>JBDHMR010000563.1:0-2035 GCA_039656035.1 Gemmatimonadota bacterium | reverse complement strand
GGGCCGCTTGGGGAGACCCGGCGCGAGCCGCCAATTGGCCGTAGCTCATGGGTTCGCCGGCCGGGATGCCCAGGGCAACGCGATAGACCTCTTGATGGAACGGCGGGATTCCGTCAAAGTCGAGCGGAATGGTGCTCAGGTCCTGGTTCGTTCCTTCAAGGTGACGCGTGAGCCGCAGTTGCACCTCGCGGACCCATCGGGGAAGTGAAGGCTCTTTCGCCGGCGGAGCCGGCCGGGCCGGCAGCGATCGTCCGTCGAGCAACTTCACGGAAGTGATCTTGTCGTCCCGCCATTCGATACGGCAGGCGCCGATGGCGGTGGGGAACACCACTTGGCCTTGGCGCGGCGGCATCATCCCACCCCGGACGCAAGCCGGCGTCTCTTCTTCTTGGTGGTGGGTTGGCTCGCCGTCCCGAGCATCGGCGCCAGATAGCGGCCGGTAATGGAGTCTGGCGCCGCCGCCACATCCTCCGGCGTCCCCATGGCCACCACCCGGCCGCCGCCATCGCCCGCCTCGGGTCCGAGGTCGATGACCCAGTCCGCCCGTTTGATGAGATCGAGGTGATGTTCGATCACCACCACCGTGTGCCCGGCGTCCACCAGTTTGTCGAGCACCCGAATCAGCACTCGCACGTCGTCGAGGTGAAGACCGGTGGTCGGTTCGTCGAGGATGTAGAGTTTGGCGCCCGACTTCTTGCGCGCCCGGATCAGTTCCCTGGCGATCTTGAGTCGTTGTGCCTCGCCGCCCGACAACGTCGTCGCCGGCTGGCCCAGGCGCAGGTATCCCAAGCCGACCTGTTGCAGGTGCCACAGCGCCACGCCCAGCTTCGGCTGGTGGCGAAACCGGGTGATGGCTTCATCCACGGTCCACTGAAGGACGTCGTGAATGGAGTGCCCCTTGACCTTCACCTCCAGCACCTCGGGCTGGTAGCGGGTTCCGCCGCACGCCTCGCAGGGCACGAACACGTCGGCCATGAACACCATCTCCACGCGCACGTGTCCGGCTCCCTCGCAGGTGTCGCACCGGCCCCCGCGCAGGTTGAAGGAGAAAGTCGACGCCTTGTAGCGCCGTTCCCTGGCCAGCGGCTGTTGAGCAAACAGTTCGCGTATGTCGTCGAATCCCTTCACGTAGGTGACAGGGTTCGACCGCGGTGAGCGGCCGATGGGGGACTGGTCGATCATCACCACGGCTTCAAGTTGCTCCCAGCCGGTGAGCGCCTCGATCTGGCCCACTGCTTCGCCCAGGTGAGCCTTGGCTCCGTGGGTTCCGGTCAGCGCCGCCGACAGGTTGCGATAGAGCACCTCGTGAAGCAGAGTGCTCTTACCCGATCCCGAAACCCCGGTAACCGCCGTAAGCGTCCGCAGGGGGATGTCCACGTCCACGCCGTCGAGGTTGTGGAGCCGTGCTCCCCGGATCTGGAGCCACTGGGGTCCGGTGGGCCGGCGGGAGCTGGGGACACCGACGCGCTTGCGCCCTGACAGGTAGTCACCGGTCAGCGTTTCCGTGGCGCCGGCCGGATCACCGGCGTACACCACGTTGCCGCCGTGTTCCCCCGCGCCGGGCCCCAACTCGACCATGAAATCCGCCGCCCGGATGGCAGCCAGGTCGTGCTCCACCACGATGACCGTGTTGCCGAAATCGCGCAGGCGCCGCACCAGGTCCAGCAGTCGGTCTATATCGCGGGCGTGCAGGCCGATGGACGGCTCATCCAGAACGTACAGCGCATCGACCAGCCGAGCCCCGAGAGCATTGGCCAGGGCGATCCGTTGGGCTTCACCACCGGACAGCGTTCTGGTCTGGCGATCGAGGGACAGATAACCCAGCCCGACGTCGCACAGGAACGACAGCCGGGACTGCAACTCCTGCAGGATCAACTGGGCCACGTGGCGCTGATGGTCGGTAAGGTCGACCCCCTCAATCCACCGGGCTATCTGTTCGATTGGCCACGCCGCCACCTCGGCGATCGACTTCCCGTCGACTGCCACTGCCAGGGCGTGCTCGTTGAGTCGGGTGCCGGAGCACTCCGGACAGCGA
>JBDHMR010000562.1:0-2038 GCA_039656035.1 Gemmatimonadota bacterium | reverse complement strand
GTACCATGCAAGCTAGGTACGCCCACATCAGCATGCTCCATCCGGATCTCTTGGCGGTGTTGGGCGGCCAGCCGGCGGACGATATCGGTCGCAACGTGGAGGTCCCGGTCAGTGCCGGCGACACGCTCGGATGGATCGGCCCCCACGCCGCCATGGATTTCAGCGTAGTCGACTTCGACCTGAACCTCGACTTCCTCAATCCGTCGCGCTATCCCGATACGCACATCTACTCGGGCGACATCTTCGACTACTTCCAGGAGCCGTTACGGACCCAGATGCTGGCCAGCGCCGCCCGGCAGTTGCCGCCCCGGGGCGGGAAGATCGACTACGACGTGGCAGGCCGCATCGTGGGGAACTGGTTCCTTATCGGAACCACCGATTTCATTCAATGGAGTCGCCAACTGGCCATCGTGTACGACCATCTCCACGGGGACCGCATATTCATTTCCGACGGCAGCCCGATGAACGATGTGCCGGGCTCGGCAGGTCCCGGCGCGCCGGACATTTACTGGATCAACGGCAACGCGCCACGGCCCGAGACCGTAGGGGTGCCCGAGGGAATGGTGCAGTACACCTTGATTAGCCATGGCGCCGGGCCCGACGCGTCCAAGCCGGTGCTGGGCGTCATGTTGGTGGAGATGACCGCTGCGGGGTCGATCCGGGTGGAGATTTTCAAGGGGGTGACGCAGGCCACCGCGTTCACGGCGGCGGCGAAGGATTACATGCGCTGAGGCAGATGTGGGGCGTCGAGGGCGACGCATGCGTCGCCCCTACGGGTTACGGATCTTTGCGAAGCCGCTCTCCATGGCCGATACCAGGGTGTCGATCTCCGACTCGCCCATCGGGGTCGACATCGCCGCGGTACAGGTGTTGATCATGGTGATCCCCTCTTCGAGGAGATGACCGAGAAGCCAGGTCAACTGACGCCTCTCCTCGGGGCTCCAGAACGCCTCGCGGTAGTTGGTCGGTGGTGATTCCATCATGTGCAGACGGAGTAACGACCCAGCGCCGGTCAGGCAGGCCGCTATTCCGGTCGAGCGGATGGCTTCTTCGATGCCCTCTCTGGCACGAGTCGCCAGGGCGTTGACCCGCTGAACGGCAGCCTCGTCGTACAGCTCCATGGCGGTCAGGCCGGCGGTCATGGTGATCGGGTTGGCCGAGAAGGTGCCCGAATGGGGAAACTGAATGGTTTCGGCGAGCGGGTCCATGACGTTCATCACCTCGGCCCGTCCCGCCAGGGCTCCCACCGGAAACCCACCGCCGATGAACTTGCCCAGCGCGGTCAGGTCAGGTGTCAGATCGTACCAGGTCTGAGCCCCGCCGTAAGCGCACCGGAACGTGATCACTTCATCCAACACCACCAGCGCTCCATCGGCCCTGGCCCAGTCAGTGATCGCCTTGACGAACGGGGCTTCGGCCGGGCGTAATCCGACACGGTGTGACATGAGATCCATCAGAACACACGCCAACTCGCCCTTGTGTTGGTCGAGAAGCGCCAGGGCGCGTTCGATATCGTTGTAGGGAATCACTACGACGTCGGCCAGTGCGCCGGGCGGCGTCCCCTGGGCCACCGGCACACTGATGGGTGCGTCGACGTCGCCCCAGTTGGTTGGATTCGGGTTCTGGCTCACCTCGGCGTAGTCGTACTGTCCGTGATAAGCCCCTTCTACTTTGGCGATTTTGGCCCGGCCGGTGAACGCCCGTGAAGCCTTCAGGCAGCCCATTACCGCTTCGGTCCCCGAGTTGACGAACCTGATCTTCTCGAACCCCGCATTTCGGTTCACCAGGTGTTCGGCGTAACGCACTTCAATTTCGGTGCCTTCCGCGAACGCGGTGCCCTTTTGCAGCTGCTCGGTCACCGCTTTGACAATGGCCGGATGCGCGTGTCCGTGAATCAGCGACGCCATGTTGTTGGCGAAGTCGATGCGTTCGACGCCCTCGATATCGGTGACCCGGGCGCCTGAAGCGTGGGCGACATACAGCGGGTGGGGCTTGCGCAGGACGGTGTTGCGGCTCACGCCACCGGGCAGGATTTCGA
>JBDHMR010000561.1:0-2041 GCA_039656035.1 Gemmatimonadota bacterium | reverse complement strand
ATTGCAGTCGGCCGGGGGTACCGCAGCAATGAGGGGGGCATCGCTCAGCTCACCGAACATCTCGACGGGTTGGGGGATGAGGTAATCGTGGCTCACTTGCCGCACGGCCAGGGTCCCGGTGATGTATTCCATCTGATGTCGGCGTTGAGCCCGGTGGCTGAGAAAACGGCGCTAGTGTACTCGCCAATGCTGAGTGTGCCGTTCCGGGAGGCTCTTCTCCATCGCGGCATCGATCTGGTCGAAGTGCCCGACGAAGAGTACCCGACGCTGGGATGTAACGTGCTCGCGATCGGTCCTGAGCGCTGTGTAATGCTGGAGGGCAATCCCGTGACCCGAGCCCGGCTCGAGGCAAAGGGCGTGGAGGTCCACGTATTTCAGGGACACGACATCTGCCTGAAGGGGTCTGGAGGTCCTACATGTCTTACCAGGCCCCTACGGCGGCGGGTCCTCAACCGCAGTAGGTCAGGTTAGCTTTCACAGGGACAGCGGGTTGGCTCCCACTGCCGAATGGTCATCCCAGGAGGTCGCATGCTCGCACGTTTAGCCGGAACATGGAGTTTGGTAGCTGTCGCAGGTGTACTCGGATGCGGGTCGAACCAGAATCAGGTTGCAGAGGCTCCAGCCTGCGAGGCGGCCGAGGGTAATCTGCCGATGGACGCCACCGCGCAGGCATGGGCCGGTCAGTACCGTCTGGTCATGGTAGCGACGGCAGGCGATAGTGCGGGTCGCAGCGTCACGGGCGGCATGCAGCTCATGGTGCAAAGTGAAGAACTTCAGATCCCGCCGATGGGAAGTGCCGACGACGGCACCCGGATGCTGTTGTATGGCTCGACGAACATCGATCTGCCTGGGATTCTGGCGGTCGAGGTCGGCGCGCTCGATTCGGACGATCCTTTGGCGCCCGGCGTCCTCGTGATCGAACGCCCGGTCGAGCTGGACGGCGGCAGTTCAATGGAAATCACCATCCGCCTCGGGTCGGAAGCCAACCGGCGGGGCGTGACGCGCTTCGATGGTGGGTACACCGCCTTGTTCGTCCGTCAGGCCAGCACCGGTGGGTTTGCCGGCAATTGGGCCAGCGGCGTCACGGGGCAGTTGTCCAGCGGCCATTTCTGCGCCAGCAAGACCGATCACTAGACGGCCCGTCAGGAAACGATAATGGTCGAAATGACCGAGCAGAAAGACGTCAACCCGGTCTGCCCAAACTGTGAGCGGGAACTGACGCACATTCATTACCAGCAACTGCGCGGCACGTTCGGTCGGCGGTACGTGTACTTCTGCTCACATTGCCGCAAGGTGCTTGGTGTGTCCCATCGTAAGGGCTTTTGGATGGGCTGATACGCCCGCCGTTCAGGTCAGCCGCGGCTCGCTCCGGTCCGGCGCCGTCTGATCCACATCGAGCCCGATTTTTTTCATCAATGCCAATGCGTTGCTGTGGTGAACGACTCCTGGGTGGAGCCGGTAGTCGAACACCATCTCGCCCTCTTCGATGTGGTCGCGCAGGTGGACGTTGCGCATGGTATGGCGTACCGGGCCGTGAACCTCGGTGAGCGCCAGGTCGTGCGTCGTCACCAGGCCGATGGCGTCCCGATCAACCAACCCCCGGATGATTGCATCAGCCCCGATGCGCCGGTCGTGCGAATTGGTGCCGTGCAACAGTTCATCGATCAGGAACAGGACCGGCTCTTCTTCAGCCAATCCCATCATCTGACGGAGCCGCAAGATCTCGGCGTAAAATCGAGACCGCCCGTCCTGAAGGGAATCGCTGATGCGGATGGACGCCACGATCTGGAGTTGGGTGAGGGACATGGCGGTGGCGGTGACGGTGCCACCGGCCAGGGCCAATACGGTGTTCACTCCCACGGCACGCAACAGGGTGCTCTTGCCCGACATGTTGGAGCCGCTCACCATCCACAGAGGGATGTCGGCACTCAATTCGACGTCGTTTCGGACACCCACGCTCAACGGCAGCAATGGATGACCCAGGCCCGCGGCCGCCAGGCCGGGCGTCCCGTGTTGTACCTCGGGGAACACGTCGTCTGGA
>JBDHMR010000560.1:0-2048 GCA_039656035.1 Gemmatimonadota bacterium | reverse complement strand
GGCCCTGTCCGAAACCAACGCCGAAGATACCGCCGGACCCAAGTCCCATGAGTGACTGGTTGACTTGGTGGATGGCACTGGCTGAAGCCTCTTCCGGATTGAGAAAGGTCAGCGCCCGAGCCAGCCGGTAGTCGGCGCTGCCGATTTGCTGAATCAACACCAACACACCGGCGACGCCGAGCAGGATGAAGTGTCCGATTTTGGCGCCGGCGGCGAACAGCACTATCCCGCCCAGTAGTGCCACCAGAGTCGCCATGGACAGGTTCGGCTCCAGCAGAATGAGCGTCGAGACCAACCCGATGACCACCAGAAACGGCAGAACACCCTTCTGAAAATTCCGGACCTGGTCGCCCTTCTTGACGGCGAGCATGGCACACCAGACCACTACGCTCAACTTGGCGACCTCCGACGGCTGGAAGTTGATGGGCCCAATGTCCACCCATCTGCGAGCGCCGTTGATTACCGGAGCGATCGAATAGGTGAATGGCAGCAGCGGAACTATCAGCAGGCCGACGGTGAGCGCCAACAGCGGCCAGGCTAATCGTCGCCACAGGTGATAGTCGATCCGGGCAATGATGGACAGGAGCAAGCCGCCCACCACGGCGCCGGTAAACTGCCGTGCCGCATATCCAACGCCGGTTTCACCTGGAGCGATGAAGCTCGAGGCGCTGTAGGTGTTGGCGATACCGAACGCCACCAGGATGGCCGTGACGGCCAGCAGCAAGCGGGTTTCCCAACGCAGGTCGCTATCGGCTAACCGCCGCTTCACGCTCACAGCCGCCCGACCGCTTCACGGAACGTGGTTCCGCGTTCCTCGTAGTTGGTGAACATGTCGAAACTGGAGCACGCGGGAGACAACAGCACGGCGTCACCTTCCTCCGCCAACTGGCGCGCCCGCGTCAGCACGTCGTCGAACAAACGCTCCTGGTACACGGGTACCGTGCCTGCCAGATCTCGGGCGATGATGGGCGCCGCCTCTCCGTAAGCGACGACCGCGCGGCACTGTCGCAACGTCGGGGCCAGGCTGGTGTACGGCGCTCCCTTGTGTATCCCGCCGAGCAGTAACACGAACGGAGTATCGAGAGCCGCAGTGGCCATGGTGGTCGACACGACGTTGGTGGCCTTCGAGTCGTTGATCCACGAGACTCCGTCTACCGTGCCGATGGGCTCCAGGCGATGTGGTAAAGGGTCGAAGGTCGCCAACCCCTGGCCGATGCCGTCAAGCGAAACCCCCACGGCGTGAACCGCCAGAATGGACGCCAGCGCGTTGGCTACGTTGTGGGAACCGAGAAGGCGGAGGTCGTTCCGTGAGGCCACGGCGGTGTCACCGACCATCAACCGTCGTGCGGTGGCGTCGTACCACCCGTCTGTCTGTTCCGTCAGGCTGAAGCGGAGGTGAGTACCCTGCACTCCGGACGCAATGCGCTGGACTTCCTTGTCATCAGCGTTGGTGACCCAGATCGAAGCCGGCGTCGCGTTCCTGAACAGATTGGCCTTGTCGGCGTAGTACGCCTCCAGCGAACCGTATCGATCCAGATGGTCGGGGGTCAGGTTGAGGAGCACTCCAACCATAGTCGTCATGTGCGGCGCATCGTGAAGCTGGAATGACGACAACTCGACCACCACCCACGGAGGGGCGGCGGCGTCCATCGCCACTTCACTGAGGGCGAGCCCGATGTTACCCGCCGCCACCGACGGCCGCCCGGCGGCGGCTAGCAAGTGAGCCACCAATGCGGTAGTGGTCGTCTTGCCATTGGTGCCGGTCACACCGATCACTTTGGTACCTTCGGCCAGAGACCGGGCGGCGACGTCGACCTCGGCGAACACCGGCGTCCCGGCCTTCTTGGCAGCCAGCATGGCGGCCGCGGTCGGGGGGACGCCGGGTGAAACTATGACGGCTGCGGATCCGGCGATGCGGACCAGATCGTGGGCCCCCACCTCGACCACCACGCCGAGGGCCTCGAGCTCACGGATAGACGCCTCGTCGGCCGGCTTCGCCTTGTCCGAGGCGTACACCGCTACCCCGCAGCGGCGCAGCAACCGGCTTA
>JBDHMR010000559.1:0-2053 GCA_039656035.1 Gemmatimonadota bacterium | reverse complement strand
GGCCAGATCGAGCGAGGTTTGGATCCCTGCGATCCCTCCCCCGATCACCAGCACCCCTCTAGTTGTCGAAGTACTCATAGCCCTTCTCGAATGCTTGTAGGTTCAAATCGACTAGTGCTTCGGGGACCGACGATTCCACCGCCTTTCTCGCCGCATCCTTGGCGACCAGTTGGGTGGCGGCGGTCGCAAAACCGACCACCACGATATTCTGAACGATGCGTTTGCCGAGCTCTTCGGCGAGACGCGCCGCGGGTACGCCGTACATCTTGATGGTTCCCTTCAGCTCTTGCGGCTCAACCATGTCCTGGTCGTAGATCAGGATGCCGCCGTCCTGATTCAACTCGTCGATGTACTTCTCGTACCCCTCGCGAGAGAGAGCGATCAGCACGTCGGTCTGGCGCAGGTAGGGATAGGCGATGACCTCCTCGTCGACCACGAGTGCCGACGCACAGGCGCTCCCGCGCGCTTCCGGGCCGAAACTCTGGGTCATGGTCGAGCAGCGGTTATCGAAAATGGCCGCCGCCTTGCCGAAGATGTAGCCGGTCAAGATGATGCCCTGCCCACCGTAACCGGTGATCCGGATCTCGCGTCTAGGCATGGCTCCCCTCCTTGCTGTCGTCCTTGCCGCCGTTCTTACCGCCGTCTTTACCGCCGTCCTGTGTTTTTTCGGCTGCCCCGGTCGGCGCCGTAGCAGCGTCCGCTTCGGCCGCGGCCGCAATGGTCTCGGCGTGGCGATAGTACTTCTCGCCAAGCGTCGCTTCGTGTTGCTGATCGTTCAGCTCGAGCCAGGTCGGCCGGTCGCGGTCGATGAACTTGCCGACGGTGATCTTATCCTGGAAACCGATATCGACCTCATTCACGTCGGCGCCGTGCCGGATCTCGCTATGGTCGTGGTAGAACTTCATCAGGTCGTAGCCACTCCCGAGGCGGTTGCGCCGTGCGTAGAGCGTCGAGCAAGGAGCGATGGCCTCGACGAAGGAGAATCCTTTCTTCAGAAGCGCCTCGGTGAACGACTTCGTCAACCGCCGCACGTGCAAAGAGGTCCAGCGCGCGACGTAGCTGGCGCCGCACGCTTCGAGCAGCTGTGGCAGGTTGAACGCCGGCTCGAACGCACCCCACGGCGTGGTCGAAGTTACCGCCGTTCCCGGTGTCGTCGGCGCAGCCTGGCCGCCGGTCATCCCGTAGATGAAGTTATTCACACAGACAACCGTGATGTCCATGTTGCGGCGCGCCGCGTGGATCAGGTGGTTGCCCCCGATGGCCGACAGGTCGCCGTCGCCGCTGAATACCACGACCTTCAGTCTGCGGTTGGCTAGCTTCAAGCCGGTGGCGAACGGAATCGCCCGCCCGTGGGTCGTGTGGTATGAATCGAGCTTGACGTAGCCCGCGACGCGGCCGGTGCAGCCGATACCCGACACGATGGCGATGTCGTCGTACGGAATCTTCGAGCGGTCGATCGCCTCGATGAAGCATTTGAGCACCGTGCCGATGCCACAGGTTGCGCACCAGATGTGCGGCAGCCGGTCGCTGCGCAGCAGATGATCCTGCGGGTGCTTGAGCTCCTGCTCGGATCCCGGTTGGGTCGTCTTGGTCTGCGTCATGACGCTGCCTCCTCGATCGCCTGCAGGATTACGGCCGGATCGTGCACGTCGCCCCCCATGTGAGGCAACAGGATCGTCTGCGCCCGTCCGGCAGCACACCGTTCGACCTCGAGCACCAACTGCCCGTAATTAATCTCCGGCACCACGAACGCATTGACCCGTTCGGCCAGCTCACGGATGTATCGCTCGGGAAACGGCCACACGGTCAACAGTCGTAGACGGCCGACCTTCAGACCTTTTTCCCGGGCGTCGTCCACGGCCGCGCGCGCGACACGCGAGGTGATACCGTACGAGAGGACCACGGCGTCGGCGTCTTCGAGCCCGTCTTCTTCGAGCATGACGATCTCGTCGGTGTTGTTGCGGATCTTGTCGCAGAGCCGGCGCACCAGCTTGTCCTGTACCTCGGCGCTCATCGCCGGATAGCCTTGCTCGTCGTGGGTCAGACCGGTGAT
>JBDHMR010000558.1:0-2056 GCA_039656035.1 Gemmatimonadota bacterium | reverse complement strand
GTCGCTGGCTCCATGTCCTCCGTCCTTGAGGGCGCCGACGAGGCTCAGGCGCGAAAGATTCAAGGCGGGCATCGCGCCAAACAGCACGCTGCTTGCCAGTGCCACGACCAACGTGAGGCCCAGGACGCCGCCGTCGACCGTCAGGTTGGCCGCTCGGGGAATGATGGTTGGAGCAGACATCGCCAACAGCCGGACCCCGGCCCACGCCAGTCCCAGGCCCAGTACGCCGCCGGTCATGCCAAGCACTAGAGCCTCGGTCATGACCAATCGCAACAGCCGGCCTTTGCCGGCGCCGAGTGCGGCTCGCACCGCGATCTCACGCTGACGGCCGTCGGCACGGGTGAGCAGGATGTTTGCTACGTTGGCGCAGGTGATCAGCAACAGGAGGCCCACGGCGCCGAGCAGAATCATGAGCGGTGTCTTGATGTCGCCGGTAACCTCTTCCGCCAGCGGAAGGGCGAACGCGGTGAACTTCATGCCCACCGGATAGAGACCACCCTCGGTCCAGCGTGTTGCCAACGTAGCCAGCGCGGCGGTCGCCTGCGCCGAGCTGGCGCCGGGCGCCAAGCGGGCCACGGCATGGTAACTGTGGCTGCCGCGACTGGGATTCGCTTCATCGAACTGCATGGGGAAGTAGATCTGCGAGGTGCTCGCCTGCTGAAATTCCAGTGGCAGGCGGAACCCCTTCGCAAGCACACCTACCACCGGGACGGACGCGCCGTCGACCATGATGGTCTGCCCGACGATGCCGTGGTCACTGCCATAGCGCCGCGACCACAGATCGTAGCCGAGGATGGCTACGAACGGTCCGCCGGTGGCATCCTCATCGGCGGAGAAGCTTCGGCCGAGCATCAACCCGACACCCAGGGTTTCGAACAAATTGGCCGTGAGAAAGGATCTGTCGACGCTTTCTGGTTCGGCGTCCCCCGTCAACGTGGCCTGACCGAAGTTGGCGAAGGCGGCCACCGATTCGAATTGTGGCTGCTGCCGGTAGTCGAGGTACTCGGCCTCGGACAGCCACGTCTTGTCGAAGTTGCTCCACTTGCTCCAGATCATCACCAGCTCTTCAGGACGATCGTAGGGCAGTGGCTTGAGCAATACCGAGTTGACGACGCTGAAGATGGCGCTGTTGGCGCCGATGCCGAGGGCCAGCACGAGGACCACTAGAGCGGTGAACGCCGGGCGCTTGGCAAGCGCGCGGACGGCGTGAGTGAAATCTTGGCGGACTGAATTCACGGAATCTCCGGTGTGCTGGTTTTCCAGCAGTACGGGCTAATATGATAGAAGTTTCCCCAGGTGGCCAAACCGGGTCTTCTACTTTGGATGGGGCGGGACTGCGGGAAGGTTGGAATCGAGAAGGATGGGCTAGCTCACAGCTCGCCTCACGTCTCGCCGAACTTGGTGTCGATACATTCGTCGCGCTCCGCGAGACAGGAACCTGTCCTTGTATGGCTTCGGGCCCCTGGTCTTCCCGAGGGCCTTCACTGGCGCGACCAGCCGCCCCCAGGTAAGATTCGCCGCTCGTCTCACACGATTCGCCGATACCTCAGAGGGTGATCATGAAGTCTCGTACAACGCTGGCGTTTGCTTTTCTGTCATTGTTCGCTGCCCCCCTGGCGGCCCAGACCCTGGCCTCCGACGCCTCGACCGCCGGGCTGATCGGTTTTGCCTCCGCCGTCGTGGTCAGCGGCGACGAGATGTTCGTCGGCCGGCCCGGCGCGTTTCCCGGGTTCCCCATGCCGCCTTCCCGGGCCGCCGGAGTCCACGTCTTCGGTCGTGATGCCGATGGTTACTGGGTCGAAACGGCAATGATCGTCACGCCCAATGCCGGCGAAACGGACGGCTTCGGAACGAGCCTAGCCGTGGCCGGGGACATGCTTGTCGTCGGGGCTCCGTTGGCGAGCGCCGGTACTGGAGCGGTCTATGTCTATCACCGGGGTGAGGGTGGTGGCTGGGCCATGGTAGACACGTTGGCCATCGATGGCCTCGGCGAAGGCGCTGCCTTGGGATCTGCGGTGGTGGCCATGGGGCACATGGCGGTGGTAGGCGCTCCGGG
>JBDHMR010000557.1:0-2061 GCA_039656035.1 Gemmatimonadota bacterium | reverse complement strand
CACCGCCTCCTCATCGGCATAGGCGGTGTACATCCGCCAGCGGAGATAGGTGTCGTCCGGGAGCGGGAGGAACGGAAACCGCGTCAGCCACCCCCGCCGGCGAAAGGCCCAGGCGGTCCTGAGCAAATCCACCGCCAACCGTGGATTGACCAGCGCCCGGAGCGTCAAGCGCATGGTCAGACCGGTCCAGCCGTAGGCGGGGGGCTCGTAGGGCATGGTAGGAAAATGGGCTGTAGGGCTGTAGGGCGGTAGGGCGGCAAAGGCGGTATCGCCAGATCACAAGTCAAGAATCACCAATCACCTATCGGCTGTTGCCCCGCCGCCCCGCCGCCCCGCTGCCCCGCTGCCCCGCTTCATGCTATTTTGTCTGCATGAGAATCCCATCGCTTCTGGCTTCCGCCACGACCGCCGTCCTCCTTGCCGTTCCCCTCGCCGCCCAGGATTCCTCCCCCGGGGTGGGTGATTCCGCCTATGTGGCGGGCGATTTCCGGGTGTACTCGGGGGATGGATCGGCTTCGTCGATCGACGACATCGTGGCCGCCATGGGGGCGGCCGAGGTGGTTTTCGTGGGAGAGACCCACGACGACCCAACGGGGCATTTCCTTGAAGCCGAGCTGTTTCGCCTGGCCTATGAGGCCCACGGGTCCGACAGCACGTCTCGTCCGGTGGCGCTGTCGCTCGAATTTTTCCAGCGGGATGCCCAGCCGATTCTCGACGAGTATCTCGGCGGGCTCATCACCGAAAAGGCCTTTCTGGCGGATAGCCGGCCGTGGCCCAGGTACCATACCGACTACCGACCCATGGTCGAGTTCGCCAAGGAACAGGATTTGACGGTCATCGCCGCCAACACCCCGCGCCGCTACGCCAATCGTGTCACCCGGCTCGGCCGCGAGTCGTTGTGGGAACTGGGCCCCGACGCCCTGGCGACAATCGCTCCTCTGCCATACGGCCAACCGTCCAAGGCGTACCGCGACCAATGGGTCCAGGTGATCATGGCTGTGATGGAAGAAGAGCAGATGAAATGCGGCAAGCCAATCGTCGATTCCACTCCGGCCGATTCGGGTGCGGGAGGTGCACACCAATCGGCGCATGGCAACATGGGTAATCAACTCCACAGCCAGGTACTGTGGGACGCCACCATGGCCTACTGGATCAACGATCACCTGGTGCGCCACCCAGACGCCCTGGTGCTCCACATGGTCGGATCGTTCCACGTGGCCCGCGGAACCGGCATCCCGGAACAACTCGAGCGCTACCGTCCGGGAACGTCATCGATGATCGTCATGATGCGTGCGGTCGAAGACATCACCAAATTCGAAACGGCTCCCAGCGGGACTTGGGGGGACTTCGTGATCCAAACTGACGAATCGCATACGCTGGAAGCGATCGAATGCCGGAATCAATAGGGGAGGGCTAAGAGGGACAAGAGGGCTAAGAGGAAAATGATTCGCGAGGAGCAGTCCTTTACCTCTTAGCCCTTTTTGGTCCTCCTCCAGCCTCCACCCGTCTCCTGACCTAGGTTCCTTGCCATGCCTGAAGACTCTTCCTTCTCCCAGTACTATCAGCGCTTTCCCCGGCACGGCCGTCCCACCGAGGACGAGCAATTGTTCGAGAGCGTCGAACTGCTCGAGCGTCCGGATGCGTTGCGCAAGACCGACCCATGGCGGGTGTTGCGCATCATGGGCGAATTTGTGGAGGGGTTCGATACGTTGGGGGATATCCTCGACGGCGTTTCCGTGTTTGGATCGGCGCGGACGAAGCCAGGTGATGCGGCTTATACCGCGGCCCAGGAAGTAGGGCGACTCCTGGCGGAAGAGGGCGTGCCGGTTATTACCGGTGGCGGGCCGGGGATCATGGAAGCCGCCAATCGCGGCGCGTACGATGCCGGAGGACTTTCGATCGGTTGCAACATCGAATTGCCCTTCGAGCAGGGTTCCAACCCCTACCTCGCCCGCAGCATCAACTTCCGTTTCTTCTTCGTGCGTAAGACCATGTTCGTGAAATACGCCGCCGCGTTCATCGTTTTTCCCGGCGGCTTCGGCACTATGGACGAGCTGTTTG
>JBDHMR010000556.1:0-2061 GCA_039656035.1 Gemmatimonadota bacterium | reverse complement strand
CGGAGAACCGCGGAGCGCTTCGATGAAGGTCTTGGCGCTGGTGTGTCGCATTTCGGGCCGGATGGCCATTGCCTGCACCAGGGAGGATTCCACGGAATCCGGGAGGGCGTCGAGTCGGCCCCGTGCGGTTGGGTTCAGCGACTCGAACCTGCCGGTGCGAAGTGCGGCTTCAGGTGGCCACATCCCCGGTAGTGTGCCGGTGAACATCTCGAAGCAGACACAGGCAAGGCTGAAGATGTCGCTGCGAGCATCCAGATCGGTCAGTCCGGCGGCCTGCTCCGGGCTCATGTAGCCCGGGGTGCCCACAGGGAATCCCGTACGGGTCAGGTTTTCGCCTCCCGCTGAGCTGATTGCCTTGGCGATACCGAAATCTGCGACAACCGCGTGGCCGTTTGCCAGCAGGATGTTCTCAGGTTTGATGTCGCGGTGGATCACTCCCCGCTGGTGCGCGAAGTCCAGGGCATCGGCCACTTCGGCCGCGATGGCCAAGGCGTCTTCCGTGGCGATGGTGCCGGAACGCTCGAGCAGCTGACGCAGCGACTCGCCATCGACGAGAGGCATGACATAGTAGGGTATGCCGTCGACTTCGCCAGAGTCGATCAACATCAGCACATGGGGGTGATGGAGTCCGGCGGCGATCTCGATTTCCTTGAGGAAACGATCGGAACCGATGGAGGCCGACAGCTCAGGCCGCAATACCTTGACGGCCACTTGGCGCCCATGGCGCACGTAATCGGCACGGTAAACGGTGGCCATCCCACCGCTACCGAGTACGTCACGGATGTCGTACCGGCCCGCCAGCGCGGTTCTGAGTGATTCCGGGATATCCAGCATGCTCGAAACATGACCGGTCGATTGTAGGGAGGGAAGGTGCTACCGGCAGTCATGTCTGCCCGAATGTGGTGTTTTCATTAATATGAGACATGGCTGAACGTCATTTCAGTTCGTTGCGAACGAGTCTGCCTGTGGCGATACCACTGCTGGCGGCTTGGTTGCTGGGGGCATGTGGCCAACCCAGGACGTCATCGGTGCCGGTGCCCACCGGGTGCCCGCTGGTGGCATCGGCGGATTCGACGGACTCGGCCTGGCCGCTCAGCATCGCCATGGGGCCCGACCTCTATCCGGTCGTCCTCTCCGAGCCAGGTTTCCCCGGGACCCGACCCCAACGATTCACTACCCACCAGGTCAGTGAAACCCTGATTCGTCTGGATTGTCGCGGAGACGCGGTTGCGGGCCTTGCCTCCACCTGGGCGGTCGACAGCAGCGGTCACTTCTGGACCTTCACGCTCCGGCGGGGCGCCCGGTTCAGTGATGGCACGGCCGTGGGCCTGGCTGATGTATCTCGATCGTTCGCGGAAGTCGGTACTACCAGGCCTTGGGCCGGAAGCAGCGGGATGCTGGTGGGTTGGGCCGGGATTCGTCGGGCCACGCTCCGCGGTGACACAGCCCTCGTTCTGGAATTCGCCGATGCCAGGCGAACGGTGCCATCGGTCCTGGCCCACCCGGCGTTGGTGACGATCAAGCAGACAGCAGGTGTGGCGCTGGGGAGCGGCGCCTTCCAACTGACAGCGGCCGCCGAGGGCCGGGTACGCTTGGCAGCGGAAAACGGCGTTACCGCGTCTCTCACGATCGTGACCGGTGATCTGCGTGATGCGCTCGACGCCGGCATCGATGTGATTGTGACCCGGGACCCACGCACGTTGAGCTATGCCGCCGGCCTGAGGGAATACACCGGCATCCCTCTTTCCTGGGCGGACCAATACGTACTGGTCACCCCCGAGGTAGCCAATGATCCCCTGACTATTTCCCATGATGCCTTGCAATTGGAGCGTATCGTCAGGGTGTCAGCTCGATCGCCGGTCATGGGCGAAAGGACACCGTGGTGGCGCCATGTCGGTCACTGTCGTCTGGCCGGGCCGGATCCGCGTGCGGTAGCCGCGACCCGATCACGCCTGGTGTACCACGCCGCCGACCCAGTGGCGCGCAGCGTGTCCGAGCGCCTGGTCGCGATCGCAGGTACCGACCGACATCTCATTGCGGTTGGTTTGGTTGGCGAGCAAT
>JBDHMR010000555.1:0-2064 GCA_039656035.1 Gemmatimonadota bacterium | reverse complement strand
ATAGAATCCGCCTGGGTCTGAGACGTGATCCGCGGATCGGCCAGGCGCCGCAGCGCGCCTTTGTGGTCCTCCAACCGGTCCAGCAGTTCCGCGTCGGCGATCGCGGCCACGATCATGTCGCGGCCCTCTTCCGATTGTCCCAACACGAACGTTCTTACCCGGGGCGACGACGCGGCCAGGGTGTTGAAGTAGTCGTGGATGCGGTCAACCGAAGTCAGTTCGCCCGGGGTGCCGACCACGTATCCCAGGAAGTCTCGGGGACTGGGGATGGTGCCGTGGTCCGGAATGGTGGCTACCCAGGGCGACAAGTATGCCGAGTCTGTCGTGGCGGCGCTGATGGCGGCGGTGGAGATGGTGTCGGTCGGGAGCGAGCCCGTGGTTTGACCGGCGGCACTTCCGGTGGCGAGGAAGGTGGCCACAATGGCCAGACTGGCGCTCGCGAGTCGCATGGAACCCCCAGAATGAGATGGAGCGCTCGGCTCAGCGCTAGTGACGTTTGCTGAACTGGATTTCGTTGTCGAAGGCGACCCGCAGAGTGCCGATACCACCTTTGCCGTCTGGTACGAAGATCAAGAACCGGCCCGCCCACAACCGGACGTAGGGATCGCGCCATGCTACCAGGTAGATGTCGTGCTGCCAGTGGGTCAGGTCGCCGATGTATTTGGCGTTGTAGCGAAAGACCAGTCCCTTGTCTTCTTTGGTAACTGTGGCGGAGCCGGAGAGCGTATCGAAGTACTCACCCAGGTACGCGTCCATCGGCAGGCTGCGCTTGGCTTTCGCGTCGCGTGATTCCTCCCAGTACCACTCTTTCTTCTTTGCCGTCTTTCGCTCCTTGGCGCGCTGTTGCAACAGATTGGCGTTCCAGTCGTAGCCGGGATCGCCCAGGACGGCGTCGATGATATGGTTACTGAGCGCCAGGGGAAACTGGCTGGGTATCATGTTGGTCAACACTACCACGCCCAGTTCCGATCCCGGGATCATGGTTATCAGTGATCCCATCCCGTCCACGCTCCCCGAGTGACGCACTGCCTTGCGGCCATGATAGTCGAACAGATCCCAGCCCAGGCCGTAGGCGCTGAAGCTGCGATCCTCCAGGCCGATACCGTCCGCTGGGCCTTCGTACCAGATCTGGGGCGTCTGCATGTCCTCGATGATCCGGGGACTCACCAGCGTGTCGCCGTCGAGGACGCCGTGACCCAGGTTGAACCTGAGCCACGCGGCCATGTCGCTGGCGCTCGAATTCAGCGCCATGGCCGGCGCCACGTTGGCGAGATCGTACCAGGCGACGGGCGTCGGTTCGCCGTCGATTCCGATGTGAGGCGTGGCGACGTTGTCGCGCCCTTCGAGGGCGTCGACCGACAGCGTGCTCTCGTCCATCCCCAACGGTTCGAGCAGGCGCGCCGTGACGAAGCGTTGCCAACTCTCGCCCGTCACGGCGGGGATTATCTCGCCGGCGGCGATGTACATGACGTTCGAGTACCCGTAGCGGGCGCGAAAACCACCCGCAGGTTTCTGGTAGCGGAATTGACGGAGAATGTCATCCGTGTCGCGATCGGATCCCTGCCACAGATGATCGGCCGCCCAGCCCGGATATCCGGTCCGGTGCGACAGGAGATCACGGATGGTAACGTTGCGCGTAACCCACGGGTCGTACAGCTGAAACCCAGGGAGATAACCGTTGACGTGATCGTCCCATCCGATGGCGCCCTCTCCGGCCAGCATGCCCGGCGCGGTGGCCGTGAACGCCTTGGTACAACTGGCCAGCGCAAACAGCGTGTGGCTATCTACCCAGTCGTCGGTCCCCACCTCGCGGACCCCGTAGCCACCGATGAATACGACGGAGTCGTGGTGCACCACAGCCACGGCCAAGCCGGGGATCTGCCAATCCGCCATGCCGGCCTCGATGTACTCGTCCAGCCCGTGGAGCGGTTCGATCTGGGCGTTGACGGCCCTCGCAGGTAGCACCACCACAAGTATGGCGATGCCCCACAGGAGCGCAGTGGCCCAATGGCGATTGGGTCTGTTCGGCATATCCCTCACGACGATTTGGATGCCTCAGGAGCC
>JBDHMR010000554.1:0-2066 GCA_039656035.1 Gemmatimonadota bacterium | reverse complement strand
CATGGGCGCGCTGGTCGTCAATGCAACCGGCAACAACGATGGCCCCGTCGGCTATCCGGCCAGCAACACCCACGTCCTGGCCGTATGTGCGACGGACGACGACGACCTCCGCGCCGAGTCGCCGCCGCTCACCTGGGGCTCGAATTTCGGACCCGAAGTGGAAGTGGTCGCTCCCGGCGTCACCATCATGAGCACGACACTGGCTGACACTTACGGCAACGCGAGTGGAACCTCCATGGCCTCACCCCACGTGAGCGGAACCGCGGCGCTGATGTTTTCCGCCGCTCCGGGAGCGACCAACCAGCAGGTGCGAGACTGCATCACCGTCACTGCTGAGGACGAGGTGGGTGCGCCCGATGAGGACACGCCCGGCCGCGACGACTTCTACGGCTTCGGCCGGCTCAACACCGCCGACGCGCTGACTTGCATCGCGTTCAATTCGGCTCCCACCTGTGATGCGAACGGCCCCTATACGGCCGAATGCAGCGCGGATACCCAACTGGACGGTAGCGGATCGACCGATCCGGACGGGGATGAACTGAGCTTTCTCTGGGAGGGTCCGTTTGAGTCATCGCCTGCACTGGGCCCCACGCCGACCGTTGTATTTGCGGCCCCCACGGGCGCGAAACTGGTCGACCTGACGGTCTCCGACCCCTTCGGTGGAACGGACAGCTGTTCCTCACCCGTGAACGTAGAGGATACCTTCCCGCCGTCGATCACGCCGCCTGATGATGTCACCGAGGAATGTATATCACCTGACGGCACACCGGCTGAACTGGGTACGGCTGTCTCCGACGATCTCTGCGACGTCGATCCGGCCATCTCAAATAACGCGCCCCCGCTGTTCCCGCTCGGCGATACGTCGGTGCTGTGGACGGCCACGGACGACAGCGGCAACCAGGCGTCGGCCACGCAGAAGGTTACGATCGAAGACACCACGCCGCCCGACCTGACCGCGCCGGCTGACGTCACTGTCGAATGCACCTCGCCGGACGGAACCCCCGTCGACCTCGGCGACCCGGTGGTGAGCGATATCTGTGATCCCTCGGTCGACGTCGTCAATGACGCGCCACCACTCTTCCCGGTCGGCACCACGCCGGTGCTGTGGACTGCCACGGATGACAGCGGCAACCAGTCGAACGACGGCCAGGACGTAATCGTGGAGGACACGACCCCGCCGACGATCTTCTGCAACGCGCCCGGCACGATCACGCCGCCGGACGTGCCCATCACTTTTACAGTGACGGCGGAAGACATCTGTGACGCGGAACCGTTCGTCGAGATCGTGGAATACGACTGCTTCAAGGTGAACAAAAAGGGCAAGCGGATCGGCAAGGCCAGTTCCTGCGTGGTGAGCTTCGAAGGCACCGAGATCACCATACTGGATTCCGGCGGAGTCGATGACCACATCACGTGGACCGTCGAAGCGGTCGACATCCATGGAAACGAGTCCAGCGAGGTCTGCGAAGTGGTAGTGGTCAATCCGTCGCTTTGACCTGATCGGCCTGGGTCTTCGAGCGAACGCCTCGCATTCGGAAGACCCTTGAGCCAAGCGGCCGCGGCGGCCACCGCCGCGGCCCTTTTCTTTCCTGCTATCAATGGCACAATAGACCGATGATTTATTCAGCCGTTGACCTTGGAATTGAAATTGACTTCGGGCCTGACCAGCCCGGAGCAATCCTGCAGCGCAAAGAAAAAGGCTACTGGATCGACTACCTGGTCGATGGTAAGCCGGTGACTAATCCTTTTGATGTGGAATCATTGCCACCTGGGTTCTATCGGCTGGTGGAATCACCTGTTTCTAGCGCCTGAGATTGATTGTGGGCGCATTTCTTATGGTGGCCTTGCCGATGTGTTGCCTGGAATGAATAACGTACTACCGGCACTTTGCGCCCTTGTTGCGCCCCATAGAAAAAAGACCTAACACCAGTTTATGTTAAGTCTTTGTTTTTATTGGTCGGGGTGAGAAGATTCGAACTTCCGGCCCCTGCCTCCCGAAGGCAGTGCTCTACCAGGCTGAGCTACACCCCGAACTGGGTCCGACAAGGGCGCATATATTATAGAAG
>JBDHMR010000553.1:0-2068 GCA_039656035.1 Gemmatimonadota bacterium | reverse complement strand
TCCGGCACTTGGCCGAGGTGGACCTGGGTAATGCAGGCACCCGACTCCACGACGAGACGAGCATGGAGCGACAGACCTTGGTTCCGCCTGCCGGCCATTGTCAGGTAGTGCCACAGACTGTCTTGTTTTTGGTCGGCATACCCCAGCACCAAGCCGAGTCGGTAGTAGGCCAGTGTGATGGTGCTGTCCTCCTTCAGCGCCTCGTGATACGAGGTTACGGCCGAGTCCCATGCCGCCCGCCGTACCTGCTGTTCTCCTTGCAGGAACGCTTTCATCGCCGGGATGGAGACGGAGCCCGTCCCGCTGTAGGGTCCCGCCCCAAGTTGGCGCCCATCGGTCACGAGCTCGATGATCCCGATGGTGAGGGAATCGACGAAATCACTCATGCGACCCAGTTCGGTCGTGGCGGACAAGTCACCCATCGGCTCACCGCTGGCGACGTCCACCACCGTCACCCTCCCCTGAACCGAATCCCTCCCCAACGGCGTGAGAGAACCGAACACCACTACCCCAGCGCCACTACGGTTGCCGATGGTGATGGCCGTGGCCACATCGATTGTCTCGATGCCTTCACGGTTGATGGCCGTCGGGGCTAACGCCCGGAGGGGACCCATCCCGTCCAATGTGCGCGACAGGCCCGCCTCGGCTGCCTTGCTCCAGGAGTCCAGGGCTGGGTCGAAGGCTTCGAACGGCGCCACCGCTATCAGGTTGCTGTTCAGCTGTGGGGGACCGCCGCCCCAAGCCGACCAGATGCCGCCACCCAGCACCACCACCAGGGTGATGGCGCTCCAAGCCACCAACGCCGTCGGCACACGGGATCGAGCGGGGCGTGTACCTCGCACTGATGGTGCCGTCGCGTCGGCGGGCTCTCGGAGACTCGCCTCCAGCGCGGTGGCCATCTCGGCCGCCGAGGCATACCGGTCCACCGGCACCTTGGCCATGGCCTTCTCGATGACGGCTTCGAGGGCGGCAGGCACCGTCTGCCGAACGACCCGGATGGATGGTACGCGCTCGAGTGAGTGCCGTGCGAGCACGGCCATCGGTGTCGGCCCGGTGAATGGCGGTTCACCCGCGAGCATTTCGTAGAGCACGCAACCGAGTGCGTACACGTCCGTTCGGGCGTCGATCTTTTCGGAACCGCTCGCTTGCTCCGGAGCCATGTACGAGGGGGTACCAACGGCCAGGCCGGTTTCGGTCAGCTTGTCCCCACCGCCGGCCGACACCGCCCGGGCGATACCGAAGTCAGCCAGGATTGCGTGCTCGCCCGACAACAATACGTTTTCCGGTTTGAGATCCCGGTGAACCACTCCCATCTCGTGCGCGGCCCCTAACGCGTCGGCGATCTCCCGCGTGAGGCGGACCGCCTCTTCGACGGTCAAGTGTGTTTCCCGGCGCAGCCGGTCCCCCAGCGATTCACCCTCGACCACCGGCATCACATAATAAAGGAAGCCATCCGCCTCACCCGAATCGAGCAGGGCGAGGATGTGAGGATGGTTCAGTTGCGCGGCAATGCGGATTTCACGGAGAAAGCGATCGGCCGCCAGGGAGGCGCCGAGGTCGGGGTGGAGGACCTTTATGGCCACCTGGCGGTGGTGCTTGAGGTCCTCGGCCAGGTAAACCGTGGCCATACCGCCGCGGCCCAGCTCTTCCTGGACGGCGTATCGGTCTGCCAACGCAGCCCGCAGGCTATCGAGCACCTCGGTCATCTCGCACCCATCGTGAAGACTATCTTAAGTTGGGGTGCGGACCGTCTGGAACGCAATAGCTGCTAGTCGACCCTCCTGGCCTTGGCCACGACCGCGTCCTTGCGATTGCGCAGCTGATACCCGGTGGCGCGGCCGTCCTCGAACTCGAACTCGAGGGTCATGGACTTGGAGACCGACCACATCTCCCCATCCTCCATCCATCCGGGGGTAAACCATTCGTCGGTGACGGCGAACAGGGCGGCGTACCAGGTCTCGGGTTCCTCGTCGTCCGAATCCTCGTCCTCGCCTCCGTGGCCGGTGGCGTTTCCGTCGGCGTGGGCATCACCGTCCTCGGCATCATCCTCGGCGTGCTCATCCTCCTC
>JBDHMR010000552.1:0-2072 GCA_039656035.1 Gemmatimonadota bacterium | reverse complement strand
AGAGCTTGGTCCATCAGCACGTGATGGTCGAGCCGCCGCCGATCACCAACCTTCGACCAGCCGTGCCGGCACCGGTCGTGGCAACCCTGTCTCGGGCCCTGGCCAAGGCTCCAGCCGATCGATTCAACCCCGTGGGGATGTTCGCCACGGCGCTGGCGCCTGACGTCGCGACGGCATCGCACCAGGCGCTTCCGGCCACATCTTCATCCAATCGGTGGGTGTGGCTAGCGGTTGGTTCTGTTGCGGTGGCCACGGCTCTGGCCGCCGGCTTTTTCTTGCGCGGCAGTGGCACCGCCCCTCCCGGCGCCGTTCCCGGCGAGCGATCAGTCGCCGTCCTCCCATTCGACAACATCGGTGGTGATCCCGAGAGCGAGTACTTCAGCGCCGGCATCACCGAAGACATCATCGCTCACCTGTCCAAGAACCCCGACCTGAAGGTGGTGCGGGCTCTGCAATACACCGGTAACGCCACTTCGATGCGGGAGGTGGGTCGGGACCTCGGTGTGAACACGGTGCTCGGCGGGAGCGTACGCCAGGCCGGTGACGATGTACGGGTCATCGCCCAGTTGATCGACACCGAGACCGATGAGAACCTCTGGGCTGAGACCTACGACCGCAACATGCAGAATATCTTCGCCATCCAGACAGACATAGCCAGAAACATCACCGAAGCGATGGGCATCGTCCTGGTGGCGGATGCGCGGGACGCCGGGGCGCCAACGAGAGATCTGGAGGCTTATCAACTGTACCTCAGAGGGCGATTCTCACGGAGCCAGCGCACCAACGAGGGGGTCACCCGATCGGTCGATTTCTTCGAGCAGGCCATAGCACGGGATTCTACCTTCGCCGAGGCGTACGCCGGGCTCGCTGAGACCTGGGTATTGATGTCGGCATACACCGGAGCTACGGCCGAGGAGTCCCTCCGGCAGGCACTGCAGGCGGCGGACCGAGCATTGGAACTGGATCCCGACCTCGCCGGGGCTTATGCGGCCCGGGGGATGGCGCTGGGCTGGCTGGCCCGGGATTTCTATGGAGGAATAGCGGAACTCCGCCGTGCCGTCGAGGCCAACCCCGGATACGCCAAAGCCCATCACTGGTTGGGGATTTCCCTGGCAGCCCTCGGCAGGTTGGACGAGGGTATCGCGGAACTCGAGCAGGCTGTCGAGCTGGAACCCCTGTCGCTGATCATACACGACGAACTTGGCTGGGCGACTTTCTTCACCGGCCAATGGGAAAAGGCGGAGGCCGAGTTCAACATGGCCATCGAGCTCGACCCCCGGTTCCCCAAGGCCTACCTCGGCAGTGCCCAGATCTATCGCCTGATGGGACGCCATGAGCTGGAGGCGGAGCGGTTGGAGCGATGGAACGCCCTGTTGGACGTACCGGCATACCGCCTAGGATCCATCGAAGAAGCGTTCCGCGCCGGCGGGGCGGACGCCATGCATCGCTTGCTGGTGCGGCCGTCCGCCCGGCCCACCGCCGAACACGCCTATCACTTGGTCGGCTGGTTGGTGGCGTTGGGGGAGATCGACGCGGCTATCGACGCCCTGGAACAAGAGGTGGCCGCCAGGCGCTATGCGTCGGTGATGCTCAAGGTGTCGCCGTCGTACGATCCGTTGCGGGGGAATCCGCGGTTCGAGGCGTTGGTGGTGGAAGTGTTTGGGCGGTAGGGCCTAGGGTGCAGCCCGCCGGGTAGGGAAGGCGTAGCTGACGCTTGTTGTGATGGGATGCCGATTAACCTGCGCTGCGCTGCTGGGTTGACTGATTGTGTACTGTGTAGTATATAGTACACATGGACAGTGGATTCGGCCGGTATGTCAGAGATGCCAGAGAACGGCGCCGGGTAGGCGATCCCTCATTTTCGCTCCGCCAGCTGGCCCAGCGGATCGGGGTTGAGCCGTCGTTCCTTAGCAAGGTGGAGCGGGGCGAAGTGGCGCCTCCATCCGAGGAGAAGATCCTCCGGCTGGCTCGAGAATTAGGAGAGGACTCGGACGTGTTGCTGGCTCTGGCTGGGAAGGTCTCGATGGACCTCCAGGAGGCAATCCGCAAGCGCCCGGAATTGTTTGCCGGCC
>JBDHMR010000551.1:0-2207 GCA_039656035.1 Gemmatimonadota bacterium | reverse complement strand
GCCGCGTTCAATGGCGGCGAAGTGGCCTATTTCATCGGCAACGTCCGCTTTCGAGATTCCACCATGACGCTCGATGCGGACCGGGGCACCTGGTACCAGGCCGGTGCCAGGTGGGAGGCTCGTGGGCCGCCACCGACTCGGCCGGCGGCACCAGTGAGCCCTACGTGATCGTGGCCGACCGGGTGCGCATGCGCGGAGACGACCAGATGTGGGCCGGGGGCACGGTCACCATCGACCGCAGCGACTTCGCCGGCCGAAGCGACTCCTTGTGGCTCGATTCCGGAGACGCGGGGCAGGGGGCTCTCATCGGCGGCCGGCCGGAAATCGAGGGCACCGGCGAGAGTCCCTACCGCCTCATCGGAGAACGCCTGGATCTCGAGTTGGCAGGCGGCGAACTCAGCCGGGTCGTGGCCCTGGACAGCGCCCACGCGGTGAACGACGAGTGGGATCTGGTAGGCGACACCATAGCGGTTCACCTGGACCAGGACTCACCGGACAGGATCGATGCCTGGGGGCAGCTCATCCGCCCTCTGGGGACGTCCGACCAGTACACCATTCTGGCGGACTCTGTGGCGCTGCACTTTCCGGGTGGGACCATGTCTCGCCTGGACGCCGTCGGTGACGCGAAGCTGGAAACTTCTCACGATTCACTTACCGGAGAGGCAGACTGGATTGCCGGCGACACGGTCGCGGCACTGTTCCTGGCGGCTGATTCGGCCGGCGAGGGAAGCCCAGTCCTGGAGCGCCTGGTGGCCACCTCACAGGCTCGATCCTTCCGCCAGATGCGCCAACCGGCGGAACCGACGGCCCCGCCATCGCTCAACTACGTGCGCGGCGACGTGATCATCATCACCATGAAGCTCCCGCCGTTCGAGGGGGTCGAACGGGTGGACGTGAAGGGCCAGGTGGAAGGCGTGCAATTGGAACCGGACCGGGGACAACCCGTGGCGCCGGCTGCCCCTCCGATTCCACCCGGGCAGGAGGACGCATGATCCCCTCCTGGCTGTCCGCTCTGGTGGAGAAGGACCCGTCACTATCGCTGGCGTTGGCGGTGCTGGTGCATGAGGCTGACGCCGGCGGGGCCATGGAATTCAACGCGCTGGTACCGGGATTCCGCCACGTGTTCCAGACGTCGGAACGCTCTCTGGGACACGAAGTGGTGTCCGAGGTATCCGGCGAGGAGGTGCGGGAGAGCCTCAAGGGATCGGTGCTTCCCCGGTTGGCGATCGACGGCTGGATCGAGGACACCTCGGCGGACGACTGGCGCCAAGTGCGCGCCACCGGTGCCTGGTGGACCGAAGCCGAGGCCGAACGGGAGCCGTTGTATCAACGCATGATCGAGGTGGCGCAGGCCGGGTGGCACCGGCGCGACAGCCTGCTGCGCTCCGGTACCTCCGTCCGGGGCAGCGTGCTCTACGGTGAAGAACTGTGCAAATCGTTCAAGGGCCGTCGCGTAGTAGACCAGGTAACGGTTCAGCTGACCCAGGGGGAAATTGTCGGACTCCTGGGACCAAACGGTGCGGGAAAGACCACTACCTTTTATCTATTGATGGGTCTCATTCGACCGGAACACGGCCGAGTCCGGATCGACGACCACGATTTGACCCGCGCTCCCATGTATCGGCGTGCCCGGGATGGGATAGGATACCTGGCGCAGGAACCCTCCGTCTTTCGGAGAATGACTGTCGAACAGAACATCATGGCTATCCTCGAGACCATGAAGATGACTCGCGAGGAACGGAACCAGCGACTGGAAACCATGTTGGACGAACTGGCAATCAAGCATTTGCGGAGCAGCAAGGCCTACGCTCTGAGCGGAGGGGAGCGCCGGCGCCTGGAAATCACCCGGGCTCTGGTAACTCACCCGCGCTTCATGCTGCTCGACGAGCCGTTCGCCGGGGTGGATCCGATCGCCGTGCACGACATCCAGACCATCGTCGCCAGCCTGCGTCACCGTGGGATCGGCGTCCTGATTACAGACCACAACGTCGAGCAGACGCTCGACATAGTCGACCGGGCCTACATCATGTTCGAAGGAAGAGTCCAAGCCGCCGGCACCGTCCGGGAACTGGTCTACAACGACGACGTCGCTCAAGTGTATCTCGGGCCGACGCTCACTGAGCGCTTGCGGCACCGGTTCGAGGCGGTGGCATGAAGATCGGCCTCGGACAGCACGTCGGCATGCGGCAGGACCTCCGGGTCAATCC
>JBDHMR010000550.1:0-2088 GCA_039656035.1 Gemmatimonadota bacterium | reverse complement strand
TCTCATAGTGCAGGAGGCCTATCGCCGGTCGACGTCCATCCCACCATTCCCCGAAGGCGAAACCGCGCCATTGGCCATCGACGAAGAACCGTGGAGCGGGCGGCAGGACATCGTCACGCTGGCTCGACGGTGCGGATTGTCGCTCTACTATTCTCCGTCAATGCGGAACGGCGCCGAGGAGTTCGATGGCGAGCGAGAAGACAAGGGAAACGCCATCCTGTCGTCACTGCCGTTGCACGATTTTCTCGCGATCGAACTGCCGTTCGAAACCCAGCGCCGGATCGTCGTGGGTGCAACGGTGCGGCATCCGGCCGGCGACAGCCTGAGGGTCCTCAGTCTACACCTGGACGTGTCGCCCGGCCTGTGGCGGGTGCTGAAGACGGGCAACAGTTCGCGCCTGCGCCAGGCCATGGGCATCGTAGACGCGCTGGGCCACGTCGAGCGTTCACGGTCCGGGCGTCCATTCTCGCCGACAGGTGTGTGTCAGCACGCCTGTCAAGACTCCGCCGGCAACTATCCGATCTCCACCGTGCTGACCGGGGACTTCAATACCTGGACCGACGGCCAGACGGTGATCCGCCACATGTACGATTACTTTCCCGAATCCCCGCCTACCGACGGGCTGCCAACCCGGGGGGAATTCCCCGCCGATCACATGTTCTTCCGGCAGGGTGAATCGTGGGATGGCGATGAGCAACAGCTGGTTCCCGAGAGTTACCGGCGACTCGACCAGCAGTACGGCTCAGACCACAAGGCACGGATCCTGGAACTGCGATGGTAGTCCTGGTATGCCTTACCGGGTTCAGAATGACTTGACACCTGGCTGGTTCTACGTCCATCATCAGCTAGCCCGATCAACTTCACATTCACACCGAGTCCATGGCCCTACACAAGATCCGCAAAGGCCTAGACCTCCCCATTGCCGGGGCGCCGGAGCAGACCGTTCACCAGGGACCGACCATTCGGCACGTTGCCGTGGTGGCGGACGACTTCCCCGGCCTCAAGGCACGCATGCACGTGGAGGTGGGGCAGGATGTATCCCTGGGGCAGGTGCTGTTCGAGGACCGGACCATCGAGGGAGTACGGCACACGGCTCCCGGCGCCGGCCGGGTCGTGGCCATCAACCGGGGAGCCCGGCGGGTACTGCAGTCGGTGGTGATCGAGTTGGCGAAAACGGACACGGTGGAGCCCGCGGTCGTATTCGACACCTGGGGCGGCGGCGCGGAGCAGATTTCTGAAGACGCCATCAGGGCGCTGCTGGTGGAGTCGGGCCAGTGGACCGCCATCCGAGCGCGACCCTTCGGCAAGGTGGCACCGCCGGCCGGCCGGCCGGCAGCCCTCTTCGTTACCGCCATCGACAGCAACCCACTCGCCCCAAACCCGGATGTCGTCATCGAGGCACGGCGGGAGGACTTTACCCTCGGCCTCAGGCTGCTAGCACAACTTACCGACGGCCCTACGTACCTATGTGTCGCCAAGGGTTCTTCAGTGGGCCAAGTGGACGCCCCGGTGTCGGTGGAGGAGTTCTCCGGGCCGCATCCTGCCGGAACCGCCGGCGTTCACATCCACACACTGCTGCCAGTTAGCCGCCGGCGTTCCGTGTGGCACATCGGTTACCAGGACGTGATGGCCATTGGACGCCTATTCCAGACCGGGCAGCTCGACGCCGAACGGGTCTTCTCGGTGGCCGGTCCGCCGGTACCCCACCCCAGGCTGGTGCGTACCAGGTTGGGCGCTTCTGTGTCCGAGTTGCTGGCCGACGACGGCTTGCCTTCCGGGATCCGGGTGATTTCCGGATCGCCGCTGTCGGGTAAGTCGACGACCAGGGAGCCATTTGCCGACGTGGGGCGCTACGACAACCAGGTCAGCGTGTTGTTGGAGGGCCGCGAGCGAGAATTTCTCGGGTGGATCGCTCCAGGCGCGGGGCGGTTCTCAATTTTCCCGGTCTTTCTGTCGAGCCTGCTGCCCCGACGGCGCTTGGCCATGACCACCTCGACACACGGTTCCCCCCGGCCGATCATCCCCAACGGCCAGTACGAGCGGGTGATGCCCATGGATCTGGTTCCCAGCTATCTCCTGCGGGCACTG
>JBDHMR010000549.1:0-2876 GCA_039656035.1 Gemmatimonadota bacterium | reverse complement strand
CTTTGAGACACTACCCACCTGCACGGACGCCCGATGGCGCCCTGTATGCCGCAACGGCAGCTCAAGCCGGTACTTTCCCGGGGCGGCGGCTTCCGCATTCAGAACCGTGATGCGACCGAAGGGGTCGCTCAGACGTACCCTGGCCGTGTCCATGATTTCCCAGTCACCATCGGCCGACAGCGCATCGATTTCGAGCCGCGGACGACCGTGCTCCTCGTTGATGCGAATGTAGACTCGATCGTCGCCGAAACGGTTGCTGGCCCACTCCACTAATCCCCCTGTAAATGGAGCCCATGCAGGCCAATCGAGCCAGGTGGGTGCAGAGGCGCCAAGGCCGCCAGGCAGCACAACAACGCGTCCAAGACCGAAGTCATGATCTGCCAGCAGGGGATCGCCGCGTTCTGATCTGAGGTAGACCCGGGCATTCGAACGTTCCTTCGTCACCATGTATCCATTCAACCCTGGCCAGGTGATGTCGTTGTCGGCGAAAAAGGGCAGTTGGCGTTCCTGACGCGGCCGGGTGACACTGGCATCGTAGGTCAATCGACGGGCGCCTACCGCTTCACTCACCAGGCGCGGCAGCATGGCCACATCGGCTACGCGCAGCAGCAGACCGTCGTTTCTCGACGTCAGCTCTGCCAGGACATCGATCGCGGGTTCGTCACCGATTGCCAGTGCGATGACGTCGATTTCGTCATCATCGATCTTCGCCAGCACATCGGAGTAGTCGTCTTCGACGGCGAAGCCATCCGTGACCAGGATGAGCAGGCGCTGGTCTACCCTGGCGCTCCCCAGTTGCCCGGCGGCTGCCATAAGCGCGGGTGCAATGCGGGTTCCTCCGGAAGGAGCATCCTGCCAGGCGGCCATTACCGATGCCGGCGGGTCGTCCCGGTCTGCGAGGGGCAGCCAGGTTTCCGGATCGATGTCGAAAGTGATAATGCCGCTGAGATCATGCTCACCCAGCAGCCTGGTGGCAGCCAGAACGGCCGTCTTGGCGAGACCGAACGGGGTGACGCCCCGGGCCCCGCGACCCATACTTCCCGACTTGTCGACGACGAACAGAACGGCAGCCCTGGACATGGGAGCCCCGGCCTCGGAAGTCACCGGCAACGCCGTTTCCAGAGTCGAGTCCAGATAGCCGCCGGCGCCGAACGATCGCTGGCCACCGAGGACAATCAAGCCTGTCCCGCGGGTGCGAACCGACTCCGTGAGGGCCATCCACGCGGGCTCGGACATGTCGCCTGTGGCCACATCATCCAGGACGACCGTAGTTGGACCCGGCAGTTGCGGCAGAATCTGTGGAAAGTGTTCAGGCCGAACGATGTTGAGATTCCAGCCGCCAGCGAGAAGACTTTCTGCAAACGCGGTGCTTGGCCTGGCCGTGACGTAGACAATGGTCGTGGGCCCTTCCACGTTCACGATGGCGTGGCGCCGGTCGTTGGCGGGGTTGATATCCCCGGGCATGGAGACGGTGAACTCCAACACCTGGAATCCCGGTGAATCGAATGTCAACGGGACACTTACGTGGGACACCTGGTCCTTGACGAGATCCACCCTGAACGCCGCTGCGGGCCCTGAGGCCTGTCGCACCTGAATCTCGGCCGTTCCGTCGCGGGTGCTGCTTACGTTGAGCACAACCGTGATCTCCGCCCCGAAGGGAACCTGGGATGGTGCATCGAGCGCGTTGATGGCGGCGTCCGGGCCGGTTGCATCGGGGGCATCAAGGAGCAGGTAAGGGACCGGTAATCCCATTGCCCGGAAACGGGTCAGCAAAGCGGTCGCATCGCCGCCAGTCTCGCCACCATCGGTGACTAAAACCATCAGCGCTGGTGTGTCGCCGTCAAGCTGTCGACCGGCCAGCTTGAGCGCCGCTTCAATGTTGGTGCCGGTTGCATCCAGGACGGTTTTGCGCGACCGTGGCGGCTGTCCGGCCAGCTCCATGGTTGGCCGGTTAGCAGCTTCGAGCACCGGTTCGGCGCCGTCGGACCAGGCTGTAGCGGCTGCCGGGCGGCAGTCCGGAGAGGGCGGTTGCGGTTAGCTGCCATGCTGAGGCAGGGCGGTTGGCGCCCATGCTCAGGGATTCGTCCAACACGATGACGGCGTTCATGGGCGAGAAGGTGGAGCGCCAGCCTGGATTCCACAGGGCCAGTCCAAGCAGGAACGCGACCCCGAAGCGGCCCACCAGGGGTAACCAGGGCATTGAGTTGCCGGTGCTCAAGCGGCGCCCCGAGAAGCCCTTCCGCGGAGCGCACCCCCCGGCAAGGAGATAAGGACGCAGGAGCAGCAGCGTGGCCAGGACGAGCAGATACGGTGTCATGTCGGTCCTGGCGTGCATTACAGGGGCTGGTGAGGCGATGATGCCCGGTTCCGGCTGCCGGGCGATACGGCTTTCGGCAAGGTTCCTCGTAGCGCGAACGACGGGGTCCAACACCGGGCGTGCCAGCGCAAGTTCGACCAGCGCGTTGACCAACAGGGGATACTCGAGGCGCTCGACAATGGGCGCGGATTCGAAATCCAGAAAGACATCGATCGCGCCTGCTTGCGCGTCGATGAGCGAGAGTCCCATGTCAGGAGAACTCAGGAGAGTCAGGTCCGACGGTGGCCGGGCTGAGTCAGAGTTCATCAGCAGCCATGACGGGTCCAGAGACATGCCGCTCAATCCTGGCACGGGTCGGTGCCATTGCACGGGACCGGTGACCGCTTGGTAATCGATGGTAGCGTGCACAGAGATCGAAGGAGCGGTCGATGGCTCGGGTGATGGAGAACACCGCACTGTGAGCGCAGTCTCTCGTTCCGTTCCTGCGCGGAGTTCCAATCCCGGGTGAGCCTTCAGGGCGCCGCCGAAGCGTGACCCACACCGGCTGTCGAAGTCCACC
>JBDHMR010000548.1:0-2095 GCA_039656035.1 Gemmatimonadota bacterium | reverse complement strand
CCTCACCGCCACGTCGCCGAGTGTCCCCGACGTGGTGTTCAACGCCACTGGCACCGTGCAAACGCTTGTCATTACCATCCTGCAGGGCAACGATCAGACGGCCCCGCTCACCGGGCCGCTGCCGGTCAACCCGACGGTGCGGGTGACCGATCAGAGTTCCGGTCTGCCCGCTGTCGGCGTAGACGTGAACTTCTTCCCGAGAACCGGTGAGGGCACGGTCGACAACTTCACCGTCGTGACCGACGCCAACGGCGACGCCGCGGTGCAGTGGACGCCCGGGCGGACCGGCAGCAACTTCATGGACGTTACGTCAGGCAACACATCGACGCTATTCTTCAGTATCGGGAGCAACTCGGCGTACAAAGTCGAACTAGTGTTCATGACTGGCGGTGAGACGATGGCTCAAAAAGAAGCCTTCGGCAACGCGGCTGGCCGGTGGATGGACATTGTCACCGGAGACCTGACCGACATCGACTTCGGCGCAGGCCCTGGGGCGGACGCGTGCAGTTTCGGTGAACCGAATATCCCCGGGATCGTCGACGACCTCCGCATCTTCGTCACACTCGAGCCCATCGACGGCCCGGGTAATATTCTCGGTGCGGCCGGTCCATGTTTCATTCGTGGTGTAGCATCTCCACCTCAACCTCTGACCATCATAGGTCTCATGCGGTTCGACACGGCCGATCTGGCCGGCATGGAAGGCGCCGGAACACTCGGCGAGGTGATTCTGCATGAGATGGCGCACGTCCTCGGCTCCGGGACGCTGTGGACTCAGACGCCCCTCTCGCTGCTGACGAATCCCTCGTGTAGTCCGGATACTCCAGGCGCCGACACGCACTTCACCGGTAGCAACGCACTGACGGAATTCGCCGCCATTACTGGTGGGCCGTGGACAGGAACGGCGCCCACCACATCTCCGGTACCAGTATCAAATAAGCTTCCGGCAACCTGTCCAGGGTCGCGAGACGGTCACTGGCGTGAATCGACATTTGATACTGAATTGATGACCCCGTTCATCGCTGGGCCCGGCAATGCGCTGAGTCGAACGACGATCGCCTCGATGCAGGATCTAGGCTACACAGTGGACCTAGGCCAGGCAGACCCCTACAGTCTGTTCAGCACGACGGCAGTGCGTGCCAACGTGGCATCGCTCATCTATCTCAAGGACGACATCATCCGGATACCGCTCAAGGTGGTCGACCGCAACGGGCGCGTCGTGGGTGTGACTCAACACTAGCCTACCAGCACTACGCCAACACAAAACGGCCCACCTCATGGTGGGCCGTTTTGCTTCCCGGACGTCCCTCCCTCGGTCGCGACAGCTAGCCCTTTGGCGAAATCCTCTTCGCTACTACCATTGGGGGTGTGCTGTTAGCCGACCCAGGCCTTGGCCGTTCCCCAACCGGCTTCCCCCAGGAGACCACCGTCATGTCACTTGTACGCCAGTTCCGTCAGTCCAAGGCCACCGTACTGGCCCTCGCTGCAACCGCTACGATGGCCCTGCTGTGGAGCTGCAGCAGCACAGAACCTGCCAACACCACCCCGTCCAGCGTGACCCCAGCCCCGGGCTCGGACAACCAGACGGCCGCCCCCGGGACGGCGGTAGTCATTGCGCCATCGGTCACCATCAGCAACTCCGACGGGGTGGCCCTGAGCGATGTCTCTGTGACGTTTGCCGTGGCGACGGGTGGCGGGTCGGTCACTCCGAGTACGGTCACAACGGGCGCCCAAGGCGTCGCCACAGTTACCAGTTGGACACTGGGCACGACCGCGGGCAGCAACAGCATGACCGCAACAGCGGGTGATACCGAATTCACCTTCACGGCCACCGGTACCACTACGTTCAACATGACGACCCAACAAGGGAACGATCAGACGGGATCGCTCACCGGGCCGCTGCCCATCGACCCCACGGTACTTGTGACCGATCAAGGGACCGGTAACCCAGTGTCAGGAGTGGTCGTCGACTTCACGCCGAGGGCCGGCGACGGTAGCGTTCTGAGCAATCTGCAAGTCACCACCGACGCCAACGGCGAAGCCTCGATCACGTGGCAGCCCGGGAGGAACGGGAGCAACTTCATCGACGTCACGGCCG
>JBDHMR010000547.1:0-2096 GCA_039656035.1 Gemmatimonadota bacterium | reverse complement strand
GTCCTCCGTGTCGTACCCGGGATCGACGTTCCGCAGCTCCATGAAACTCCGCATCAGCAGTCCGGATCCGATCAACAGCACCAGTGCCAGGGCCGTCTGCCCTACCACCAGGGCATTCCGCCCCCAGTGGTGGCGTTGGGTCGAGCCGCGGCCGGCGTCACGCACGAACAGCTCGTGGCGGAGCTCGGCATACTGGCGCAACAACTGCCGGATCGGTTCGGTGGATCTGCCAACTATGCCCGTATCATCGAGAAGCATCAGCCGGTGGTCCGCTCGCTGGAGGAGGAGGTCATCGGCCCCGTCTCCGCACCTCTGTGGATCCTTTTCGGCGCCGTCGGCCTGGTGTTGCTCATCGCCTGCGCCAACGTGGCCAACCTGTTCATGGTTCGCTTCGAGCACCGCCACCATGAGCTTGCGGTTCGGCGAGCCCTCGGCGCGGCACGCGGCGGACTGATACGCGCGCAGATGGCCGAGACCGTTGTCATCGCCGGGCTCGCGGGGGTGCTGGCGGTGGTCCTGGCCTGGGCCACGGTACCACTTCTCCTGCAGGCGGCGCCCGCCACCATCCCCCGCCTGGACCAGGTGGGCATTACCATGCCGACGCTCGCGTTCACTCTCGGCGCGACGGTGTTCTCGGCAATGGTATGCGGCCTGATACCGGCCATCCGAGCCTCGGCGCCTAGCCTGGCACGACTCCGTGACGCCGGCCGCGGCTCGACCCACCACCACCACTGGGGACGGAATGCCCTGGTAGTAGGGCAGACGGCTCTGGCACTGGTGCTGCTGATCGGATCCGGACTGCTGATGCGGAGTTTCATGGAGCTGCGGAACGTCGATCCCGGGTACGACACGGAGGACATCTTCACCTTCCAGATCGCCCCGGACAGCGACGACCTGACCGACGCCCCGTCCTACGCCCGATTCCACATGGACTTCATGGACCGTATCAGGGCCCTGCCCGGAGTCGAGTCGGTCGGCTTGGTGGAGAACGTGCCGCTCAACGAAGGCGTGCGGGACACCCGTTTCCTTACGAGCGACATGGTGGCCGATCCCGACGGTGGGGTGTTGCTGTCGCTCACGTGGGCCGGCGGTGATTACTACAGCACCATGGGCATCAACGTCCTCAGGGGCCGGGCCTTCCGCGAGGCGGACCACATCTCGGACCTGGGCAACGCCGTCGTCAGCCGGTCGGCCGCCGAGGCGCTGTGGCCCGGCGAGAGTGCCATCGGCAAGCTACTCCAGGTAGAGGGATTCGACACCTGGGAGACCGTGGTCGGGGTGGTAGAGGACGTGATGCAAAACGGTTTCCGTGATACGCCGCAGTCACTCGTCTACCTCCCGCTCGTCGGGCAGGGAGAGAACAGCCGAAGGGTTTCGTCCCCGGCGTACGTGGTAAAGACACCGCGGGCGGACGAGATCGGACCGGAGATCCTGGCGATGGTCAGGGAGGTGGCACCGAACGCCCAGATGTACCGGACATTCACCATGGCCGGCCTGGCGGCCGATTCGATGGTCGAGCTCTCCTTTACCATGCTCACTTTGGGAATAGCCGCGTCGCTGGCGTTGGTGCTAGGGGCGATCGGGTTGTTCGGCGTTCTGTCATACGTGGTGGCGGAACGCACCCAGGAGATCGGTGTCCGCATGGCGCTCGGCGCCGACGCCAAACGGGTCCGCGGGATGGTCATGGTGCAGGCGGCCCGCGTCGTCGGCATCGGTATCGTCATCGGTCTCGTCGTGGCCGCGGGAGCGACTCGCGTGCTCGACACCCTGCTCTTCGGCATCGCGTCGGCAGACGTCGGCACGTTCGTGGGCATGTCCACCGCCATGATCCTGGTGGGGTTGCTGGCCAGTTACCTTCCGGCGCGGCGGGCGTCCAACGTGAATCCGATCGAGGCACTGAGGGACGATTGAGACCATGGTCGTCTTGCAGGATTACGCTGCAGCCAGTACCGTGGAGATGGACTTGGCTGCGGACGCCGGAGGAACGTCGCAAGTCCAAGACTAGTTAGGCATACCCATTTCCCAAGGTAAATGAACAAGACCGATCGTGAACTGGGTATGCTGCGGCAGATTACCCGCCGTGATTTCATCCACGG